>NZ_JBHVZR010000007.1:0-46744 GCF_042879835.1 Pseudarthrobacter sp. NPDC058329 | reverse complement strand
AGCAGTTCTACAAGGAGATGGCGTGGCTCGCGGACCAGGAGATCTCCACCGGCTGGGAGGAGCCTGGCGGCACCGTGACGTACCGCCCGTTCCAGGCCGTCAGCAGGGATGCGATGGGAGCGTTCCTCTTCCGACTGCACAACCCAACGGCTGACTAAAAATACGAAATACCAGTCAAAAGGGGCAGGCTCCGGATCACTCCGGGGCCTGTCCCTTGCCCTTCGGGCTACTTGGAAGTACCTACCCGCAGTACTTGCTTGCTTTATCCGCCAGCGGACCAAATTACTTGTTTTTCAAGTCGAGTACTTAAACAAGTAGTGCCCGGACGATGCCCGGGTACGTGTCTTTTCCGCCTGGGCAAAGTCAGGTATCGGCGACGCTTGTTGGCCACTTTTCACCGTGTCACGGTGGTTCTGGAAAGCCGGAAGAACAGCACTACCGCTGATTCATCCGACGGGGGACATTGGAGGCAATCGTGGGGAATACTCCTGCACCGCAAGGACAAATTTCGGTTCGTCTGTTCGGCACGTTCGAAGTGAGGCGCAACGGCGTCACACTGTCCGCTGCTGATATGGGCGGCTGCAAACCGCGCCACATCCTTGAAATACTGCTGCTGAACCTGGGCAGTCCAGTTTCCAAGAACCGCATCATCGAAACCCTCTGGGGGCCGGCCGCGGGCCACGGAACGGTGGCAACACTCGAAAGCTACATCAGCGGCATCCGCCGCGCCATCCAGCCGGGCAACACAAAGAACGGTCCACTTCGCACAGCCAATGGCGGCTATGTCCTGGACCCGGCTTTGGTGGAGCTGGACCTGGCCCGGTTCCGCCATCTGGTCGACGAGGCGGAGCTCGCCTCGCCCCCGGACGCCTACACCATGCTGACCCAGGCGCTGGAACTGTCTGCGGATCCGTTGCTCGGTTCCGAACTCGCCTTCGACTGGGCGGACGAGGCAAGGGCGGGCCAGGAAGCTGAGAAGGTGGCGGCGCAGGTCAAGGCGGCAGAGGCCGCCGCTTCAGCAGGTCGGCCCATGGATTCCATCCAGTGGGCACAGCGGGCAGTAGAGTCCGACGCGCTCAACGAGCGTGCCTGGACGCTGCTCATTACGGGCTACGAACAGTTGGGGCTGCCGGCTGAGGGATTGTCCGCTTACGCCCGCTGCAGGGCGGTGTTTGATCGGGAACTTGGTTGCGCTCCCGGGCCGGCGCTGCAGGCCGCACACATGAGGCTCCTCCGGCAACGGGCCGAGGTGAACTCGGACCTTTCAGAAGTTATGGCAGCCCTTGTTTACCTCGGGGACAGCTTGGACGGGCAGAGGAACTCCTGGGGCCCCGCAACCGACGAGGGCTTCACGCGGGAAAACGCGGGGCGCATTGTGACCTCATTCCTGCGCCGCGCACGCGTCGCCGTCTGAGACCGGGCAGCCGCCGGGGCCGACAGCAGCCCATGGGCCCAGCCCTCGCTGTAGGGTAGGAATACCCGGGATTCTTATGAATTCCGGGTATTCGCGTTGCCTGCGATCCGCTGAACCCCACAGGAGCTTTTGCCATGAGCCTTCCCGGCCCGTCCACTGCCGGCCATTCCAGCGCGGGCCCGTCGCTGGACGGACTGCGCCGCGCGCTCGCTCCGGACCAGACTTTCGCCCGCGTCCGGGCCGAGGCTGCCCGCGGCTTCGACGCCCGGGGCCAGGACTACCAGATCAGTGCGCCCGCCGGACTGCGGCCGGTGCTTTTGGCCGAGATGGCGGATGGAGTAGCGGCAGGCGGAGCGTCCTACGGCGCCGGGCCGGGGGTGGTGCTGGCGGTCACGGCTACCGGCCGCGAGGCAGAGGACCTGACGGCCGCGCTGCGGGCCTACCTCCCGGCGGACGCCGTCGCTGAGTTCCCCAGTTGGGAAACCCTCCCGCACGAACGGCTCTCACCGCGCTCGGACACCGTGGGCCGCCGCCTCTCCGTGCTCCGCCGCCTTGCGCACCCGGAAAGCTCGACGGCGGGATCGCTCCGCGTGGTGGTGGCGCCTGTCCGCGCCGTGGTGCAGCCCGTGGTGGCCGGCTTGGGCGAACTGGTTCCGGTCACGCTGAAGGTAGGCCAGGAGCGGCCCTTCACTGAGGTGGTGCGGAGCCTGGCAGACGCCGCGTACGCCCGCGTGGACATGGTGACGCACCGTGGGGAGTTCGCAGTCCGCGGCGGCATCATCGACGTTTTCCCGCCCACCGAGGACCACCCCGTCCGGGTGGAGTTCTTCGGCGACGAGGTGGACCAGATGCGCTGGTTCGCCGTTGCGGACCAGCGCTCGCTGTCCTCACCCGGGCTGCACCATCCCACCGAACTGCATGCTCCGCCGTGCCGGGAAATCCTTATCACCCCCTCCGTGATGTCGCGGGCGGCAACGCTGAAATCCCAGCTTCCGGCCGCGGCCGACATGTTGGAAAAGATTGCCGGCGGGATCGCCGTGGAGGGCATGGAGTCCCTGGCACCGGTGCTGGTGGATGCCATGGTTCCATTTGTGGAGCAGTTGCCTGCCGGTTCCATTTCGGTGATCATCGAGCCCGAGAAGGTCCGTACCCGCGCCCACGACCTCGCCGCCACGAACGAGGAATTCCTGGAAGCGGCATGGTCCACTGCCTCCGACGGCGGGACCGCGCCGCTGGACCTCAGCTCGCAGGCAAGCGCTGCGCTGCACTCCGCCAGCTTCCGTTCGTTGACCGAAACGCGGACCTCTTCCCTTGAGCACGGTGTCTCCTGGTGGTCCATCACTTCGCTGGCGCAGGACGAGGAGCTGCTGCCGGACATCGATGTCCTGAACCTGCACGCACGCGAACCGCGGGGCTACCAGGGCGACGTGGCGGAAATGATGGAGTTCATCGGGTCCCATGTGCGGGACCAGTGGCGGGTCGTTGTGGCCACCGAAGGTCCCGGGCCGGCCCAGCGCCTGGCCGAACTGTTCCACGACGCCGACATCCCGTGCGCCAGGGTGGACAGCCTGGACCACGAGCCCCAGGCCGGCATCATCGAGGTGACCACTGCCGCCGTCGGTCGCGGTTTTGTCCTGGACGGCCTCAAACTCGGGCTGCTCACCGAAGCCGACCTGCTGGGCAGGACTTCCGCCGGGTCCACCAAGGACATGCGCCGCATGCCCTCCAAGCGGCGCAACGCGGTGGACCCGCTGCAGCTGGTGGCGGGCGATCACGTGGTCCACGAACAACACGGCATCGGGCGCTTTGTGGAACTGATCCAGCGCAAGGTGGCCGGCGGCGGTGACGGGGTGCGCGAGTACTTGGTCCTGGAATACGCGCCGTCCAAGCGCGGCGCCCCGGGGGACAGGCTGTTTGTCCCCACGGACCAGCTGGACCAGGTGACGCGGTACGTGGGCGGGGACACTCCCGTCCTGAGCAAGATGGGCGGCGCCGACTGGGCAAGCACCAAGTCCAAAGCCCGCAAAGCTGTCAAGGAGATCGCCGGTGAGCTGATTCGGCTGTACTCGGCCCGGATGGCCTCGCGGGGACACGCTTTTGGGCCGGACACCCCATGGCAGCGCGAGCTTGAGGAAGCTTTCCCGTACGTGGAGACGCCGGACCAGCTGACCACGATCAACGAGGTCAAGGCGGACATGGAGCGCGAGATCCCCATGGACCGGCTGGTCTCGGGCGACGTGGGCTACGGCAAAACGGAGATCGCGGTGCGTGCCGCCTTCAAGGCGGTGCAGGACGGCAAGCAGGTGGCCGTGCTGGTACCCACCACCCTGCTGGCCCAGCAGCACTACGAAACGTTCACCGAGCGGTTTTCCGGCTTCCCGGTAAGGGTCAAGGCACTGTCACGGTTCCAGGGGACCAAGGAAACCAAGGAGACCGTGGAGGGCGTCAAGAGCGGCTCCGTGGACGTCGTCATCGGTACGCACCGGCTGCTGTCCAAGGACTTTGAGTTCAAGGACCTGGGCCTGGTGATTGTGGACGAGGAGCAGCGCTTCGGGGTGGAGCACAAGGAAGCGCTCAAGAAGATGCGCACCAACGTGGACGTGCTGGCCATGAGCGCCACCCCGATTCCCCGCACCCTGGAAATGTCCCTCACGGGCATCCGGGAGACCTCCACCCTGGCCACGCCGCCCGAGGAACGCCATCCCGTCCTGACGTACGTTGGCCCCTACACGGACAAGCAGACGTCCGCTGCCATCCGGCGTGAACTGATGCGCGAAGGCCAGGTGTTCCTGGTGCACAACAGGGTGTCCACCATCGAGCGCACGGCCGCCAAGATCCGTGAACTGGTACCTGAAGCGCGGGTGGAGGTGGCCCACGGACAGATGTCGGAGAGCCGCCTTGAGCAGATCATCGTGGACTTCTGGGAGAAGCGCTTCGATGTGCTGGTGTGCACCACCATTATCGAAACCGGCCTGGACATCTCCAACGCCAACACGCTGATCGTGGACGGGGCGGACAAGTACGGCCTGTCACAGCTGCACCAGCTCCGCGGCCGCGTGGGCCGGGGACGCGAGCGCGCCTACGCCTACTTCCTCTACCCGTCCGAGAAACCGCTGGGCGAAGTGGCGTTGGAACGGCTGAAGGCCGTGGCCACGCACAACGAGCTGGGCGCTGGCATGCAGCTCGCCATGAAGGACCTTGAGATCAGGGGCGCCGGCAACCTGCTGGGCGGCGAGCAGTCAGGCCACATCCAGGGCGTCGGCTTCGACCTCTACATCCGCCTGGTGGGGGAGGCGGTAGCAGACTTCCGCGGCGAGGCCGAGGAGAAGGCTGCCGAAATGAAGATCGAACTGCCGGTCAATGCGCACCTTCCGCACGACTACGTACCGGGGGAGCGGCTGCGCCTGGAGGCCTACCGCAAGCTGGCGGCCGCACTTACCAACGAGGCCATCGAAGAAGTACTGGCTGAGCTCGTGGACAGGTACGGCGAGCCGCCGCTGCCGGCCCGGAACCTCGTGTCCGTGGCGCGCTTCCGGGTGGGTGCCCGCGAAGCCGGCCTGTCCGATGTGGCCCTTCAGGGCAACTTCATCAAGTTCTCTCCCGCGGCCCTTCCGGAGTCCAAGGTCATGCGCCTCAACCGGATGTATCCCGGTTCCCAGTCCAAGCCTGCCCTGGATGCAGTACTGATCCCCAAGCCGAAGACAGCGAAGATCGGCGGGCGGGACCTGCAGGACGCGGAGATCCTGGAATGGGCCAACGGCGTCATCCGGAACATCTTCTCCGACCAGCCGCTGGCGGTGGGATAGACCTTGATGGGAGGACACCACGCCGCGTCGGGAGCCGCGGCGTGGGTAGCTATTGCCTCAACGGGGCCGTACACGCTGGGCTGGTACCCGCTGGATGCCACCGGCATCCTGATCGGCGGAATGGCGACGGCCGGAACTGCCCTGGTGTGCGACTGGGACCACCGGCACAGCACGGTGGCGAATTCCCTGCCGCCGCTGTCCAACGTCATCGCGGTCGGGATTGAAAACGCCAGCGGCGGCCACCGGCAGGGTACCCACTCCGTGCTCGGAGCAGCCTTCTTTGTGCTGCTGGCAACCTTGGCCGGACAGGTCCAGGTGCAGACGGACTGGGGACTGCTGTCCGTGGGCGCGGGGCTGCTGTGTATGTTCATGATCAACATCGCGGCCAAAGCCCTGAAGCTTTTTCCGAAGGCGGGCTTCATCAGTAACTGGGTTTTTGCCCTGACCATGGCCGGGCTGGTCACCTGGTTCGCGCCGGACCAGTGGACCTGGCTCCCTGTGTCGATGCTGACCGGCGTCGTTGTGCACATCGTGGGTGACCTGATCACCACAGGAGGCGTGCCGCTGCTGTGGCCGATCGTCATCCGGCCACCCAAACTCCTCCGCAAGGTCCCGCTGCTCCGCCAGGTCTGGCGGCCCAATGGCGCACTGTCCTTGCCGTTGCTGGGCCGCGCAGGATCGAAACGTGAGTGGCTGCTCTTGATCCCGGTGAGCGCCTACGCCATGGTGGGGCTGTGCCTGGCCGGGTGGTCGCTCGCCGGAGAGAGCTGGCAGGCCCTGGACTTCTTCCGCACCATCACCGATTTCGCTGTGGGGACAGGTCCGGCGAACTAACTCCTTTCGCTTGGAAATCATCGTCAACTCTGGTCCCAAGGGTTTCCCAAGATCGCCCGAGCATAGTGGGCGCACGGGAAGCCGCGGGTGGAAGCGCTCCCGCCAATGGATGAGGAGATGGTTTCAAATGCAACAAAACAAATTGAGCCGGGGTCCCGACGGGGCCGGGCACCGGCACCTGCTGGGGAAGGCAGCGGCGGGCCTGACTGCGGGGGCGATTCTTGCCTCGGTAATGTCAGTCCCGGCAGCCGCGGTACTTTCCGAGACGGGTCCGATCGACCCCACTCACGGCTACCCGGCCTGGTTCTCGGACGGAGGCAATGCTGCAGCGGGGCTGGATCCGCTGCAACTCGAACTGTGCCTCGATGGTCCGTTGTGCCTGGCAACTGCCGAACGTCCCAACCCGGACCAGCCGGTGTCCTTCCCCGACAACTTCCCGGGGGAGGCCTTCTGGTGGACAGGTGAGGCGTCAATCGACTCGGGAAACACCAGCGCACTGCTGGTACTGGCGCAGGAGGCCGCCTTTGTCAACGAGGACCCCGTTGAGGGGGACCAGGTGGCATTCAGCCGGGTGCGGATCCGTATTGACGGCGTGGCTGCGAACTCGAATTACACCGTCACGCATCCGTACGGAACGATCACTTTGCCCTCTGATGCGGCCGGCAGCATCAACTTCACCGAGGACCACGGCTGCTTTGACACCCCGTGCAACCAGCAGACATTCGAACGGGCGGCGAACGGTACAGTCGGCCCGTTCCTGCGCTGGACCTCAGGGGCGCCGGAGGGATACATCGGCGACCCCAACCAGGTGCACGCGGTGGTGGGCAGCCCGACGGGGAACAACTTCTTCCAGGTAGAGGGGCCAGGCATCAGCCCTCTGCGGACGGACCTGTTCGCCATCCAGGGCAAACTTGCCGGTGTGTTCTCCGACGTAGCCACCACCCATCAGTTCGCGGATGCAATTGCATACGCGAAGAACGAGGGAATCACCACGGGCTACCCCGACGGAACGTTCCGTCCGTTGGGCTCGACCGAACGTGGTGCAATGGCCGCGTTCCTTTACCGGTACACCGGCCAAAGCGATGCCACGTTCACCCCGCCCACCACGGCGACGTTCACCGATGTGCCCACCAACCACCAGTTCTTCAAGGAGATCGAGTGGCTGAAAAATTCGGGCATCACCACCGGGATGACTCCCACCGTGTTCGCTCCCAACGAGCATGTAAGCCGCAAGGACATGGCTGCCTTCCTCTACCGGTTGTCAGAAGAGCCCGAGTTCACGGCGCCGGCAGCGTCACCTTTCAACGACCTCACCCCTGACAGCCAGTTCTACAAGGAAATTACATGGTTGCAGGACCAGCAGATCACCTCCGGGTTTGATGACGGCGGCTACCACCCGTTCGAGAACGTGCAACGGCAGGCAACCGCCGCGTTCCTGTACCGGATGGCCGGATCGCCCGCCGTATAACGGACCAGGAAATCCAGCAGTAATCACGGCAAACAAAAGACCCCCCGGAACATATCCGGGGGGTCTTTTCCGTGAACTTTGAGGGCTTAGTGCTCGCCGGCTGAATCCGAGCGGCCGAGGATGGTCTGCGGGATCCAGTACGCCAGTGCGAACAGCGCCAGGCAGGCGGCCATCGGCCACGGGTTGCCCAGCGTCAGGAAGGACAGCGAGTAGATTGAGCCGAGGAACAGGGCCATGCACACCACGAAGAGGAAAATGCTCGTGCCGAGCTTGTTCTCGTTCTGGGGCGTCTGCAGGGTGCCCTGGTCAGACGCTGAGCCCTGGTTGGAAGCCGGGATACTGCTGGACATTAGTTCCTCCTTTGGCCCGCGGGCCTCAATCTGTGGCGGCTCCGGTTGCCGTCAGTAGGAGGATGAACCCTGTTCACCCTTGACGATGGCAATGCCGGAGCTGGCACCAATACGTGTTGCACCTGCAGCAATCATAGCCTGCGCGTCTTCGAGGGACCGCACGCCGCCGGAGGCCTTCACGCCGGGGCCGGGGCCCACCGTCTTCCGCATCAGGGCGACATCCGCTGCGGTGGCACCTCCGCCGTTGAAGCCTGTTGAGGTCTTGACGAAATCGGCGCCGGCTTCCACGGCGGCCTCACAGGCGAGGACCTTCTGACCATCCTCCAGCAGCGCTGTTTCGATGATGACTTTGAGGATCGCGCCGCTGGCGTGGACTGCCTCTGCCACCGCTGTGATGTCCTCAACCAGCGCACCCTTGTCCCCGGCCCTGGCGGCCGCAATGTTGATCACCATGTCCACCTCGTCGGCGCCGTCCAGCACCGCGCCCCGGGCTTCGAAGACCTTGACGTCGGTGGGTGTGGCGCCCAGCGGGAAACCCACCACGGAACAGGTCAGGACACCGGAACCCTTGAGGGCAGTCTTGACGGTCTTCACCCAGATGGGGTTAACGCACACGGACTTGAAGTGGTATTCCGCGGCTTCGGCGCAGACCTTGAGGACGTCAGCTTCTCCCGCCTCGGGCTTCAGCAGTGTGTGGTCGATGAAGGATGCGATGGTGCCCGATCCGGTGGCGGAAGTGTGAACGGAAGGGGTGGCTTCGTTGCTCATGATGGTCCTCTCCAGGGGCCTGTGGCCAGGGCGCTGTAACGCCCATGACTCGTTTCGGGAACCATCTTGCCACAGCCGGAGCGCCCGTCCCCGGGCGGACGGCCGCGCGGGTAGGCCGCGGGGCGGCCGCCGCGGTCAGGCAGCCGCCGGCAAGGCAGCAGGAGCAGAAGCCGTCAGCAGCTGCGTGGCGCAGGCGCCCGCCGCGGAAGCAGCAGCAACGAGCAGCCCCAGCCGGACGCCGTCGAACGCTGCGGCGTCACCGAGTGCCCAGATGCCCGGGACGGACGTCCGGAAGTCCTCGCTGATGACGATCCCGCCGTTTGCTGCCGTCCGGAGGCCGGCGCTGGCCGCGAGCCCGTCCCGGGACACCCGCTCCTCGGCAAGAACCACCAGGTCGCCGTACATGCTGCTGCCATCCTCGAAGACTACTCCGGAGGCGGCGAAGCCTGACCCTGATACGGCGGGCATCACGGTGGCCGGCCTGGCGGTGGTGCGGATGGGGCGCACACCCCGGGCGCGGAGGACAGCTTCCGCCTGGCCGGCAGCGGCGCCCGTGCCCACCAGGATTCCCAGGGGACGCCTGCCCAGTTCCCGCGTGACCTCGCTGACGGCTTCGCCGATGCGGGCGGCGTCGTCAATGGTGGAGTAGCTCAGGCACCGGCCGGCGCCCGTCACCGGGCTGGCTACCGGTGCCGACCCGGTGGCGATGACCAGCTGGTCGTAGCTGAACTCCATGCCATCCGCCGTCGCAACAGTCCGGTTCTCCGCGTCGATGTAGCTGGCCGGCTGGCCGAAGCGGACGGAAACCTGCGGGAGCAGCGCCAACTCCAGCAACTCTTCCGGGGTGTCGTCCCGGTTGCTCAGCACGGTGATGGTGCCGCTGAAACGTGCACGGTCCAGCTGGCTGACGAGAGCCTGCGCAGCAGGGCCCGCCCCTGCGATGACAATGCGGGTAGCGGGAATGGTGGAGGTGGAGGGTGCCGGAGCGGACATGTGCTGGCCCTTTCGCTGGCGGCCGGAAGCCGGCCGGAACTTCGTGATGGAACCCAGCGTAGGCCCGCGCTTTTTCCGGCGTGTTTCCCCGCAGTTGCCGTTTAACCGGTCCGTGTTCGCCAATATTTACCGGCCGGTAACAGAACCCGTGACGTGGCTCTCATTCCTCCGTTGGTCGACACATTTGGCCCCCTGGGGCAGCTAGACACGGATGCGGTAACCGCGTTTCACCACTGTCTCCACCAGGCTTCCGTCCGGCAGCGAAGAACGCAGCCGGCTCACGGTCATGTCGAGGGCGTGCACCGATCCGCGAAGTTCCAGCAGGTCCGACAGCGACTCGCGGGACAAGACGGCGCCGCCGGCACCCAGCAGGGCGCGGAGCAGCAGCAGCGGGGCGGGCGCGAGTTCCACAACCTGGCCGTTGATGCGGAGGCTGCGTCCGCGCAGCTCGATGTTGCCGCTCCGGGTGTCCAGCCGCCGGACGTGGTTCAGGGCGAGGTGTTCGCACACCAGCCGGATGAGCGCCCCCATCCGGAACCGTTCCGGTACCAGGGGTGTCACGCCGGCATCGAGCAGTGGCTGTGCCGTGACCGGCCCCACCACCGCGGTGGTGACGTTGGTCTTCAGGCTTTCGATGAGCTGTTTGTAGACACCCATTTCGTGGGCGGTGCTCCACATGGCGTCGACGGCGGGCGCACTCGTGAACGTCAGGACGTCGAGGTTCCCGCTGCACGCGGCCTCGATGAGGCGGGGAAGCCTGTCCGCGCCGTCGGGCTTCACCCAGCGGTATGGCGTGACGGTCAGGACCGTGGCGCCGGACATGCGCAGGCGCTCCAGCTGCCGGACATCGGTGTAGCCGTGCAGCTGCACCGCCACCGTTTTGCCACGGACGCCCTCGGCGAGCAGCATGTCCACCAGTGTGGCGGTGGTTTCGTCGCTGCTGATGCCGACGTCGGCAAGCCCCGCCGCGCGCACGGCGCCGCGGGCTTTGGGGCCCCGGACGAACATCCGGCAGGCGCCCAGGGTTTCCAGCAGCTCATCGCCGATGCCGAAGGAATCCGCCGCCTCGCACCAGCGGCGCATGCCGTAGGCGGTGGTGGCGATGCAGAGATCGGGCTTGGCCGCGATGATGGCCCTGGTGTCCTCAATGAGGCGCATGTCCTCCTGCACTGGAGCGATTTTCAGCGCAGGAGCGTGCAGCACCTCGGCGCCCCGGCGTTCCAGGGCTTCAATCAGGTCCTGGGACCGCCGGTGCGAAGTGACACCGATGCGGAAACCCTCCAGAGGGGCTTCGGTGGCGTCGGGCGCTTCTTCAACCCGCGGCGTTTCGGCCGGTGCAAGTGCAGTCATGGAGGTCAATCCTTTCACGAGCCCAGCAGCGAGGCCGCCAGCCTGTCCAAATCGGCGGCGGCCTCAGCATGCCCGCGGTTGGCTTCCGCCACCCGAACCACCTCGCCGATGACCAGCACAGCGGGGTTGCTGCAGCCGGCGGCTGCAGTGGTGATGGTGCCGAGGTCGGCAATGGTGGTGCGCTGCCCGGGCCGGTAGCCGCGCTCCACAACGGCCATGGGCATGTCTGAGCGCATCCCGGCCCTCCGCAGTCCGGCGGCAAGCTGGTGGAGGGTGCCGATACCCATCAGGACAACGATGGTTCCGCCCAGGCCGGCCAGGTGGTGGTGCTCCTTTTCCGTGAGGGGTGCATGTCCGGAGACCACGGTGAACATGTGGCTGACTTCACGGTGCGTGACCGGAATTCCGGCTGCGGCAGGAACAGAGATGGCGCTGGTGACGCCTGAGATGACGCGGACCGGCACCCCGGCTGCCACGCAGGAGGCAACTTCTTCGCCGCCGCGTCCAAACACGTACGGATCGCCGCCCTTGAGCCGGACCACGTTGTTGCCTGCAAGGGCACTTTCCACCATCAGCTTCTCGATGTCGCCCTGGCTTACCTTGTGGTGGCCGGGCTTTTTGCCGACGTCCACCAGTTCGGCGGAGGTCAGGGAAGCCAGGTCCTGGCACGGGGCCAGCCGGTCAAAAAACACCACGTCGGCGTCACGGAGGGCCTTGACGGCCCCGACGGTGAGCAGCTCGGTTGTTCCCGGGCCGCCGCCCACCAGGGTGACGTGGCCAACGGGTCCGGCCGCCGGCTCGGCGGCAACGGGGATCCCGGTGGCGCGGCAGCGGTCCAGCAGGAGCTCCCAGCCGGGCTGGCCGTCGTCGACCGCGGCAACAAGGAAGGGACGTTCGGGCAGCGGGCCGTCGTGCCCGGCACCCTGCGGGGTGCTGAGGCGGGAGACGACGGCGCCGGCGGCTTCGTAGCGGCGGACCGCCTGGCGCGCCGCGTGGTCAGAGCCGGTGACCAGGACTTCGCGACCGGTCAGATCAATGCTGAGCTGCATGCCTATACCTCGTTCTCGTCCAGCAGTTCGGGCGTGGAGGGCCTCACCGGGATGGAGGCCCCGATCAGTACCTTGCCCTTTTCTTCCTGGGTGGCCGGGCGCATCTGCCCGCGCTCATCCGGGACAAAGGTGATGGAATCGTCCTTTTGGTCGGGTGCGTTGACGAAGGAGCGGAACCGGCGCAGCCGCTCGGGGTCCTTGAGGGTGTCCGCCCACTCATCCTGGTAGGTGTCCACGTGTTTTGCCATGGCGGCTTCCAGGTCCTCGGCGATGCCCAGGGTGTCCTTGACCACCACGTCCTCAACGTGCTTGATGCCGCCGTCGAGCTCTTCCTGCCAGCGGGCGGTGCGCTGCAGGCGGTCGGCGGTGCGGATGTAGTACATAAAGTAGCGGTCGATGTACTTGATCAGCGTTTCGTCGTCGAGGTCCTTGGCCAGCAGCTGGGCGTGGGCGGGGGTGGCGCCGCCGTTGCCGCCGACATACAGGTTCCAGCCGTCGGCGGTGGCGATGACGCCAACATCCTTGCCGCGTGCTTCGGCGCATTCGCGGGCGCAGCCGGAGACACCCATCTTCAGCTTGTGCGGGCTCCGGAGGCCGCGGTAGCGGAGCTCGAGCTGGATGGCCATGGCCACCGAGTCCTGTACCCCGAAGCGGCACCAGGTGGAGCCGACACAGGATTTCACCGTGCGAAGGCTCTTGCCGTAGGCCTGGCCGGATTCAAAGCCGGCGTCAACGAGTTCCTTCCAGATCTCGGGAAGCTCCTCGAGGCGTGCGCCGAACATGTCGATGCGCTGGCCGCCGGTGATCTTGGTGTAAAGGTTGTACTTTTCGGCCACGGCCGCGATGACGCCCAGCTTCTTGGGAGTGATCTCGCCGCCGGCGATGCGGGGGACCACCGAGTAGGTACCGTCCTTCTGCATGTTGGCCAGGGCGCGGTCGTTGGTGTCCTGCAGGGTGCCGCGGCCCGCGTCCAGGACGTAGGCGCTGTTCTGGCTGGCGAGGATGTTGGCGATGGTGGGCTTGCAGATGTCGCAGCCCGCTCCTGTGCCGTACTTGGCCATGATCTCTTCGAAGGACGACAGTTCCAGGACGCGGATGGCGTCGAAGAGCTCCTGGCGGGACAGCTCGATGTGCTCGCAGAGGGCCTTGGAAACCTCGACCCCGGACTTGGTGAGCTCGGTTTCCAGCAGCTTCTTGAGCATCGGGACGCAGGAACCGCACTGGGTGCCGGCCCGGGTGCAGCCCTTCAGCTCACCGAGTTCCTGGACGGGGGCGTTGCCCTCGCAGGCCCCGCAACCGTTGATGGTGTCGCGGATGGTTCCGGCGGTGACATTGTTGCAGGAGCACAGGGTGGCGTCGTCCGGCAGCTCGGTTTCCGGGGCGTCGCCGCCGCCAGCCGCGCTGAGGAACGCGCCGGGTTCTGCTGGAAGTTCGCGGCCCAGGAGCGGCCGGAGGCTCATGTACGGTGAGGCGTCACCCACGAAGATGCCGCCGAGCAGGGTCTTGGCATCGTCTGTGGTGACAATTTTCTGGTAGACGCCGCGGGCGGGGTCGGCGTAGACGATTTCGAGCGCGTGCTCGGTCTTGGCGAATGCGTCGCCGAAGCTGGCGACGTCGACGCCGGAGAGCTTGAGCTTGGTGGCGGTGTCGAAGCCGGGGAAGGTGGCGTCTCCGCCGTGGAGGCGGTCGGCGACGATCTCTGCCATGGTGTTGGCGGGGGCAACCAGGCCCAGGCACATGCCGCCGAAGTTGGCCACTTCACCAATGGCCCAGATTCCGTCCACTTCGGTGGCGCAGTAATCGTTGATGACCACGCCGCCCCGCTGGCCCAGGGAGAAGATCTGCTCCTCGCCCTCTGCGGCGCGGAAGAGCTCGTCACGGGGGCGGACACCAATCGCGACGATCACCAGGTCGGCGTCGATGATGCGGCCGTCAGCCATGAGGACACCGGTGACCTGGCCGTCGTCGTCGGAGAGTACTTCCGAGGGGAAGACACCGCCGTGGACTTCGAAGCCCTTGGATTTGATGAGCCGGCCCATTGCCTGGCCCGCGCCTTCATCCAGCTGGGTGGCCATCAGCCACTGCGAACCGTCGATGACAATCGGGTTGGCGCCGAGCTGCTCCGTGCCGGCCGCCGACTCGAGCCCTAGGAGGCCGCCGCCGATGGTGACGGCGTTGACCTTGCGGCCGAGCTTTTCCGTGAGCTCCGTGATGGCCTTGTTAATGGCCCAGACGTCTTCGAGCGTCCGGTAGACGTGCGTGTGCTCGGCGCCGGGGATGGGAAGCCGGGCGGCATTCGAACCCGTGGCAACCACGAGTTCGTCGTATTCGAAGACGCTTCCGGCTGCCGTTTCCACCGTTTTGGCGTCGTGGTTGATTTTGGCGACGCGCTCACCGGTCCTCAGCGACAAGGCATCGTGGTCCCACATGGACGCCTGGCCGAGTGTGAGGTCGTAGTCCATTTCGGTCAAGGCCTTGGAGAGTGCCACACGGTCGTAGGGGAGGTGGGCTTCCTCGGTGAGGACCGTGACATGCCAGCCGTCCAGGCCACGGGCGTACATAGCGTCCGCAAAACGGTGGGCCGCGGGGCCGCCGCCGGCGACGACGATGCGGCGCGGAGTCTCGGTGCTGGAAGTCTGTTCGGTCACGGTGGGCCTTTCGCATGGGCCGCAGACGGTTCTCTGCAGCCTTCTCTGACGAGTGTTCCTCCAGACTAGGGAGCCGCAGTTTCGCTTCAGTTTCCCAAATGTTTCGTCAACTTAACTTCTGCATCACGAACGCGTTTCCGGCTGCGTGAGGTGTCTTTTACGCGCCGGACACATTCACTGCACCCCTTTGAAACACCCGCGGCCTAGCGTGGAAAACGGCTGCAGAGGCGGCCAA
This sequence comes from Pseudarthrobacter sp. NPDC058329, assembly GCF_042879835.1. Classification (NCBI taxonomy): domain Bacteria; kingdom Bacillati; phylum Actinomycetota; class Actinomycetes; order Micrococcales; family Micrococcaceae; genus Pseudarthrobacter; species Pseudarthrobacter sp. NPDC058329. The sequence continues at coordinate 31,829 of NZ_JBHVZR010000007.1, read as the reverse complement.
AGGCAAGGATTACACGCACAGGGAGAGGAGCCGACATGACGGCAACACTGGAACTTGGGGCACCCGCGGCCGGTATTGATGAGGCCGTACCGGGCATCACGGCCGGCTGGCACCGCGTCTGCCTGGTGGATGATCTGGAACCCGCCTGGGGTGAAGCAGCCCTCGTCGCAGGACGCCAGATCGCGCTATTCCGCACCGGACCCGGCGAAGTGTTCGCGGTGGCCCACGAGGACCCGGCCACCGGAGCACACGTGATGGCCCGGGGAATCCTCGGATCCCGGGGAGCCCGTCCCACCATCGCCTCCCCGCTGCACAAAGAGGTCTATGACCTGGAGACCGGCGAGTGCTTCAGCACCCCCGGCCTAAGCCTTGCAACGTTCAACACCCGCATCGCGGACGGTTGCGTCGAGATCGAACTCTAAACAGCATCCCGCCGCGGGGGCGCGCGGCTATAGCCCCAGCGCCTCGCTCACGTCCTGCAGCACCTCGTCCAGCGCTGCGCGCGCTGCCTGGCGGGCCGCCGGCAGTTCAGCTGCGGTGCCCACGTGCTGGATGACTTCGAGGTAGCACTTCAGCTTCGGCTCGGTGCCGCTGGGCCGGATAATCACGCGGGTAAGGTCCCTGGTGAGGTAGACAAGGCCGTCCGTGGGCGGGAGCTGCCCGCTGCCCTCGGCGAGGTCCGTAAAAACCTCCACCGCGGATGACGCAAAGGATTCCGGCGGGCTGACCCGGAGGCGGTTCATCATGGCGTCCAACAGGCCCAGGTCCGCCACCCGGATGCTGAGTTGATCGCTGGCGTGCAGGCCGTGTTGCAGGTACAGCTCGTCCAGGGTGTCAAAAACAGTCTTCCCGCCGGCCTTTGCCGCGGCAGCGAGTTCCGCGATGAGAACCGCCGCGGAGATGCCGTCCTTGTCCTTCACCACATCGGGCGCCACACAGTAGCCCAGTGCTTCCTCATAGCCGTACAGCAGCCCGGGCACCCGCGAAATCCATTTGAACCCGGTCAACGTCTCCTCATGCGCGTAGCCCGCGGCCGTTGCGATCCGTGCCAGGAGCCGTGAGGACACGATCGAATTCGCGAACACCCCCGGGCTGTCCTGCTCGGCGGCGTTCGCATCGTCCGTCGCCAGCCGCGCCGCGATGTGGGCTCCGAGCAACGCGCCCACTTCGTCTCCGCGGAGCATCCGCCAGGCGCCGGTGTCCGGATCCTTTGCCGCAACTGCTGCCCTGTCGGCGTCGGGATCATTGGCGATCACGATGTCGGCATCCAGCCGCTCCGCCGTTTCCAGGGCCAGGTCCAGCGCGCCGGGTTCTTCGGGGTTCGGGAAGCTGACGGTGGGAAAGTCCGGGTCCGGCTCGGCCTGTTCGGCCACGAGCGTCACGTCAGTGAACCCGGCGGCCTTCAGCACGGCCTGCGCGGTTTCGCCCCCCACACCGTGCATCGGGGTGAGAACGATGCGCAGATTCCGGGCGGGAAAGCGCTCCGGCAGGGCCAGTGCTGCCGTGGCCTGTTCGTAGCCCGCAGCCAGGGAGTCGTCGAGCACCGTCCAGCCGCCGGAGGCGAGCGCAATGGTCTCATGCGGGCCGACCGCGTCGATGCGGGCCGCGATCTGCGCGTCGTAGGGTGCCACGATCTGGGCACCGTTACCGCTTTCCGTGACGGCATGGCGGCCCAGGTAGACCTTGTATCCGTTGTCCTGCGGAGGGTTGTGGCTGGCGGTAACCATCACGCCGCCGTCGCATTCCAGCGCCCGCACGGCATACGCCAGCAGGGGAGTAGGCAGTGCGGCCGGCATCAGGAAGGTTTCTATCCCGGCTGCGGTAAAGATGGCGGCGGTTTCTTCCGCGAAGATGTCCGAGTTGTACCGCGCGTCATAGCCGACGACGGCGCGCGGCCGCGTTCCCGGTGACGCCTGGCCCACTGCCTGGAGCAGGAAGTCCGCCAGCCCTGCGGCGGCCCGGCGCACCACCACCCGGTTCATCCGGTTGGGTCCCGGGCCCAGCGCCGCCCGCAGGCCTGCCGTGCCGAACTGCAATGTCCCCCGGAAGCTGTCTTCGAGCTCCTGCCGGGCAACCGGGGCGCCCTCCTCAACACTCCGGACGAGCTCCAGGAGCGAAGCCGAAGTCCGGGGGTCCGGGTCTTGGGCGGCCCATTCACGGGCCTCGTTGAGCAGGCGGAAATCGGCATCGGAAGACGTCATGGCCCTAACGCTACCCGACGGGCGTGGGCGCACCCTGCCTTAGAGCCGGGCGATGATTTCGGCGAGCAGTTTTGAAATCCGGGGACCTGCGGCCTGTCCCGACTCGATCACTTCCTGGTGGCTGAGCGGCTGCGGGCTGATGCCGGCGGCAAGGTTGGTGACCAGCGAGATCCCGAAGACTTCCATCCCTGCGTGGCGTCCGGCGATGGCCTCCAGGGCCGTTGACATTCCCACCAGGTCAGCGCCGATGCGTTTGGCATACTGCACCTCGGCGGGGGTCTCGTAGTGCGGGCCGGGGAACTGGGCGTAGATACCTTCGTCCAGCGTTGCGTCCACTTCCCGGGCGAGCCCGCGGATCCGCGCCGAGTAGAGATCTGTCAGGTCAACGAACGTGGCGCCCTCCAAGGGTGAGGCCGCGGTGAGGTTGATGTGATCGCTAATCAGCACCGGCGTGCCCGGAGCCCACTCTTCGTTGAGGCCGCCGCAGCCATTGGTGAGGACCAGGGTGCTGCAGCCTGCTGCCGCTGCCGTCCTGATGCCGTGGACCACGGCCCGGACGCCCTTGCCTTCGTAGTAGTGGGTCCGTGCGCCCAGGACCAGCGCCCGCTTGCCCCCCTTGGTGAGCACCGAGCGGATAGTGCCCACATGCCCAACAACCGCGGGAGCGTGGAAGCCGGGAACCTCTTCAGCTGACAGGGTGGCGGTGGTTTCGCCGATGAGGTCGGCCGCCTCGCCCCAGCCCGAGCCAAGGACGAGGGCGACGTCGTGGCTGTCCACGCCCGTTTCTTCGGCGATGTACTCGGCGGCGGCCCGTGCGGCGGCGAAGGGATCGGTCTTCAGGAAGTCTGTTGTACTCACTGGTACAAGCTATCCTGCCTCTCCGCCTTCGCCCACCCCTGCGCCGCTTTCCTGAGAGACCGTTTTCTTTGGTGGTGCGGGGAGGATGCAGGACAATGAGTGATTGTGACTACGCATCCAGACTTCAGCTCGCCCCGGATCGCAATCCTGGGAGGTGGTCCCGGCGGATACGAAGCCGCCATGGTGGCCGCCTCGCTCGGAGCGCAGGTCACCATCATCGAACGGGCGGGGCTGGGCGGCTCAGCGGTGCTGACCGACGTCGTCCCCTCCAAAACGCTGATTGCCACTGCAGACCTGATGACCCGCGTCGCCGAGGCGGGGGAGCTGGGAGTGAAGTTCGACGTCGACGGCGGCGACTTTGTGCCGGTGATGCGCGCGGACCTCAAACACATCAACGACCGCCTCCTCAACCTGGCCCGCAGCCAGTCCAAGGACATCCACGACGGCCTGGCTAACCAGGGGGTCCGCATCCTGGCCGGGTCCGGCCGGCTCGTGGACGACCACACCATCGAGGTCCTCACGGCCGAGGGTACGGAAACCGTTGAGGCGGACACCATCCTGCTGGCGGTAGGGGCCCATCCGCGTGAGCTTGCCACGGCCCGGCCTGACGGCGAGCGGATCCTCAACTGGACGCAGATTTACGACCTCGACGAACTGCCCGAGGACCTGATCGTTGTGGGTTCCGGTGTGACCGGAGCCGAGTTCGCCTCTGCCTACAACGGCCTGGGTTCGAAGGTAACGCTGATTTCCAGCCGCGACCGCGTGCTTCCGGGCTCCGACGTGGATGCCGCAGTGGTGTTGGAGGAAGTATTCGAGCGCCGCGGTGTCCGTGTTCTGTCCCGCTCCCGCGCCGAGACGGTGGAAAGGACCGACGACGGCGTGGTGGTAACCCTCAGCGACGGCTCCAAGGTCACCGGCAGCCACTGCCTCCTCTGCCTGGGCTCGATCCCCAACACCGCAGGCATAGGACTGGAAGAAGCCGGTGTGGCGGTCAGCGAAAGCGGCCACATCAAGGTGGACGGCGTCTCCCGCACCACCGCACCCAACATCTACGCCGCCGGAGACTGCACCGGCGTGCTGCCGCTTGCCTCGGTGGCCGCCATGCAGGGCCGCATTGCCGTGGCCCACTTCATGGGCGACAGTGTCACCCCGCTCAAGCTGCACCAGGTGGCGTCCAACATCTTCACCTCGCCCGAGATCGCGAATGTTGGTGTGTCCGAGGCAGAGATCGATTCCGGCAAGTACCAGGGCGATGTGGTCAAGCTTTCGCTGCGCAGCAACGCCCGCGCCAAGATGCGCAACCACAAGGACGGCTTCGTGAAGATCTTCGCCCGGAAGGGCTCCGGAACGGTCATCGGCGGTGTGGTGGTGGGGCCGAATGCCTCGGAGCTGATCTTCCCGATCTCCATCGCCGTGAAGCAGAAGCTGCACGTGGACGACGTCGCCAGCACCTTCACCGTGTACCCGTCATTGACCGGGTCCATTTCGGAGGCGGCGCGCCGGTTGCACGTCCACCTGTAGCTTCGGTGGCCGGGGAGCGGCCGGGGAGCGAAACCCGGGCTCCCTCGCCCGCCGGATATGGGTGTAGCGTGGCCGCATGACAACAGCCCTCGTCCGTCCCCGCAGCGGCAAAATCATCGGCGGCGTCTGCGCGGCCCTGGCCACCCGGTTCGGGCTCCCCAAATTCCTGGTCCGGCTGGGCTTCGTGATCTTTGGCCTGGTGGGGATCGGTGAACTGGTTTACATCGCCCTCTGGATCATGATCCCGAAGGCGCCGGCGTAACAGCCCGGTTCGCCTGTTGAGGGGCGGCTGGGGTCAGGCGGCGGTCACCGCCTGAAAGTGTTTTTCGATCAGACCCTTGATGTCCTCGTGGCAGCCGCCGCAGCCGGTGCCCGCACGGGTGGCCTTGGACACTTCGGCCACGGTTGAGCAGCCACCCTCCACGGCCCCTGCGATGGCCGCCCCGCTGACGCCAGCACACCGGCAGACGGTTCCCTGCGGGTCGGCGGCCGCGCCGGGCAGCTGGTCCGGCCCGTCGAGGCGCAAAAGCAGGGACCGGTCCGCCGGAAGCTCCGCGCCGCGCTCAAACAGTCCTACCAGTTCGGCAGCGGTACGCGGCATGCCCACTGCTACCAGGCCCTCCAGCACACCGCCGCGGGTGGTCATTTTGACGTAGCGGCCGTGTTCCGGATCCGCCCACTGGGCGATCTGCAGGCGCGGGCGGCCGTTGACTGCACCGGCAGCAAGGATTTCCTCGTCCCACGGCTCGGCAGCATTGTCCCCGGCAACTGCCATGTTCATGCCCCGGGCCTTCAGGACTATGACGCCGGCCTGCTCGGCGGGCAATTCCGGCAAGAGTTCGGCCTCCCCGGCAGCGTCGGACGCCAGGAGGGTCAAGTATTCTGCCAGCCACTCAGCCTGTCGCCACCCGGGCCCAACGAGGCCGGACGGACCCTTGGCATTCCTGCACTGCGAACAGTCCGCATCAGGGCAGCGGACTTCGGCGCAGTCGCCAATGGCGAAGATGTGCGGCTCATGGTGGGCCCGGAGCCGGTGGTCCACCAGGATCCCGGCGGACGTGGAGAGCCCGCAGCCTTCGGCCAGTTCCGTGCGGGGACGGACGCCGCACGAGAGAACCAGGAGGTCGCCGTCGATCGCTGACCCGTCATCCAGCAGCAGGGCGGAGAACCCGCCGTCGGGCGCGTTGTGCTCCACTCCGGTGGAACGCGCGTTGCCGGCCATCCGGACGCCGCAGCGCCGCAGGCCCGCGGCCAGCACGGCGCCGCCGCCGCGGTCGATGTTGCGGCCCAGCGGGTGCGGCCCGTTGTGGACCACGGTGACGGTTGCGCCTTCTTCCGCTGCGGCCAAAGCCGTCTCCAGCCCCAGGACGCCGCCGCCCAGGACCACCACCCGTTTGCCGCCGTCCACCGCCTGGCGCAGCACCTCCGCATCGCGAAGGTCACGCAGCGCGGTAACACCCGCCGGGAGCACCGGAGCCGCGGGGTCCGGGTTGATGCCGGTCAGGTTGGGAATCACCGGCCGCGATCCGGTGGCGAAGACCAGGCGGTCGTAATGGGCCACCCCGCCGTCAGTCAGGAGGACCTGCTGGCGGGCACGGTCCACGCGGCGGACGCGGACGCCAAGGCGGATGTCCACCCCTTCCGCGGCCAGGGCGCCGGCGTCGGAAAGTGCCAGGGCATCCGCAGTGGTCCGCCCCACGCCGAGGTCGGCAACCAGTACACGGTTGTACGCCGCTTCCGCCTCCGCGCCTACCACCGTCAGTGTCACAACGCCGCTGCGGACAGCAGGCAGGAGCTCATCAACCAGCCGGGCAGCCACCGGCCCGAATCCTACAATGACAACTTGCTCGCTCATGAGGCCTCCGTCGTTTGAAGCACGTGGGATGAAACCGGTGTGGCAGCCGGCCGGACCCACACCTTGTTGAACTTGAACTCCGGCATTCCCGAGATGGGGTCCGTGGCGGCCTCCGTGAGGCGGTTGGCGCTTTCGAGTTCCGGGAAGTGGAAGGGCAGGAAGACCGTGTCCGGGCGGATGGCGGTGCTCAGTTCAACCCGGCACAGCACCTCGCCGCGTTCATTCGCCACCGACACAAACCCGCCATCGGTGATCCCCATCGAATCCGCGGCGGCCGGGTGGAGCTGCAGCTTCGCCTCGGGCCGGGCCTCCAGCAGTTCCGTCACCCGGCGGGTCTGCGCGCCGGACTGGTAATGCTCCAGGAGGCGGCCGGTGATGAGGGTCATGGTTTTTGCCGCCGGATCGGTGTTGGCGGCAGGCGTCCGACGGCGGCGGGGCGTCACCGGGGTCATCACGGCCTTGCCGTCGGCGTGGGCAAAGGCCTTCAGGAAGAGCCGCGGCGTGCCGGTGCTGCCGGCGGGGTAGGGCCAGTAGGCGGCTTCCCCGCGGTCCAGCATGGCGTAGTCGATGCCGGAGTAGTCGGCGAGCCCGCCGGCCGACGCCCGCCGGAGCTCCTCAAACACTGTTTCCGGGTCCTCGCTGTAGGTGGACGGCGCGTCGAGGGCCTCGGCCAGCCTCGCCATGATCCAGAGCTCACTGCGGGCTCCGGCAGGGGGTGTCAGGGCCTGACGGCGGCGCAGCACGCGGCCTTCGAGGTTGGTCAGCGTGCCTTCCTCCTCCGCCCACTGGAGCACCGGAAGGATCAGGTCCGCCTCGGCTGCGGTCTCGGACATAAAGAAATCGCACACCACCAGGAAGTCCAGGCTGCGCAAGCCGCTGATCACGGCGTTGGCGTCGGGGGAAGCCACCGCAATGTTGGAGGCGTGGACAAAAAGGCAGCGGACGCCGTCGGGCTGTCCCAGTGACTTCAGCAGCTGGACGGCGGGCAGGCCTGGCCCGGGAATAAGGTCCTCCGGGACGCCCCACACGCCAGCAACATGGGCGCGGGCGGCGGGGTCGGTGATCTTCCGGTAGCCGGGGAGCTGGTCGGCCTTCTGGCCGTGCTCGCGCCCGCCCTGGCCGTTGCCCTGGCCGGTGAGGGTGCCGTAGCCGCTGCGGGCCGAACCCGGCAGTCCCAGCAGGAGGCTGAGGTTAATCGCTGCCGTGGCGGTATCGGTTCCGTCCACATGCTGTTCAACGCCGCGGCCCGTGAGGATGTAGCTGCCGCCTTTGCGTGCACCTTCGGCGAGCCTGCGGGCGGTTTCCCGGATCAGTTCGGCCGGGACGCCGGTGATGGACTGGACCCGTTCCGGCCAGAAGGAGTTCACGCTGCGGACAACGGCGCCATAGCCCGAGGTGCGTTCCTCGACGTAGGTGGTGTCCACCAGGTTTTCGTGGATGACCACGTGGGAGAGGCCCAGCAGGAGGGCAAGGTCGGTGCCCGGCAGGGGCTGGAGGTGGAGGCCCCCGCCGTCGGCCGTAAACGCAGCCGTGGCTGAGCGTCGCGGATCCACCACGATCAGCCCGCCGGCGTCGCGCGTTCCCTTAAGGTGCTGGACGAAGGGCGGCATGGTCTCGGCCACGTTGGAGCCCAGCATCAGGATGGCGCTGGCGGTGTCCAGGGCTTCGAGCGGGAAGGGGAGCCCGCGGTCCACCCCGAAGGCGCGCATCCCTGCAGCCGCAGCCGAGGACATGCAGAACCGGCCGTTGTAGTCGATGCGGGAGGTGCCCAGGGCGAGCCGGGCGAACTTGCCCAGCATGTAGGCCTTCTCGTTGGTGAGGCCGCCGCCGCCGAATACGCCCACTGAATTCCGCCCGTAGCGGGCGCGGGCGTCTTTGACCGCATCCGCTGCGAGTTCCAGGGCCCGGTCCCAGCTGATGGGGCGGTGGACGCCGTCGGGGCCCTTTAGGAGGGGCTCGGTGACACGGCCCGGGTGGTTCAAGAGCGAGGCGGAGGTCCAGCCCTTGCGGCAGAGACCGCCGCGGTTGGTGGGAAAGTCCCGGCCGCTCACCTCGAGGGGCGCAGGGAGGGGCGCACGAAGCGGCACCTCTCGGGCGGAGGGCCCTCCTGCCTTTGGTGCTGACACGGGGACTGACCCCGGCTGGGAAGCCGGGGCCAGTACCGCTGGAGACGTGAGCGTCATGGCGCACTGCAGGGCGCAGTAAGGGCAGTGCGTGTCGGCGCTTTTGGTCATGTTAGACGTGTCCCATCGCATTTCGGTTGGCATTGCGGATGTAGAAGGCCCAGCAGACAACCAGCATCAGGACGTAGGCCCCCACGAAGCCGTAGAAGGCCGGGGTGTAGGATCCGCTGGCAGTGTTTGAGGCGTTCAGTACCTGCGGGATCACAAACCCGCCGTACGCCCCGATCGCTGAGATCAGGCCGAGCGCGGAGGATGCGAGGCGCTGGGTGGCCACCGAGCTTGCCCCGTTTCGCGCTGCCCGGCTGGAGGTGGCGAAGATGACCGGGATCATCCGGTAAGTGGCACCGTTCCCGAAGCCGCTGGCGGTGAAGAGCATCAGGAAGAGGGCCAGGAAGAGCCAGAAGTTCTTCAGCGGCAGGGTCCAGATCATGGTGAGGGTGATGATTGCCATGGAAGCAAAGGCGGCCACAGTCATCCGGGCGCCGCCCATGCGGTCGGCCATGCGTCCGCCGTAGGGGCGTGCCAGGGAGCCGACCAGCGGGCCGAGGAAGGCCAGCGAGAGTGCCACCGTGCCGACTCCGATGGAGGAGAACGCCGGGAAGTAGTCCTTGATCAGCTTGGGGAACACACCGGCGAAGCCGATGAAGGAGCCGAAGGTGCCGATGTACAGCAGGGCCATGATCCACAGGTGCGGTTCCTTCAGCGCTGCCACCGAACCGGCGATGTCACCCTTGGCGCTGGTGAGGTTGTCCATGAACTTCCAGGCGCCAAAGGCAGCGACCAGGATAAACGGCACCCACATCCAGCCGGCCATGGGCAGGTTGACCGTGCCGACGGCCAGCAGGGTGATCACGATCGGGACAGCGAGCTGTGCGACGGCGGCACCCATGTTGCCGCCGGCGGCGTTCAGGCCCAGCGCCCAGCCCTTTTCCCGGGCCGGGTAGAAGAAGGTGATGTTGGCCATCGAGCTGGCGAAGTTTCCGCCGCCGAAACCTGCAAGGGCAGCCACGAGCAACATCACACCGAACGGAGTCTCCGGGTTGGAGACGCACAACGCCAGGCCGATGGAGGGAATCAGGAGCAGCAGGGCGGACACAATGGTCCAGTTGCGGCCACCGAACCGGGGGACCATAAACGTGTAGGGAATGCGTAGGGTAGCGCCCACGAGGCTGGGCATGGAGATCAGCCAGAAGATTTCGGAAGTGGAGAAGTTGAAGCCGGCAGCGGGCAGCTGGACCACCACGATGGACCAGAGCTGCCAGACAACGAAACCGAGGAACTCGGCGAAGATTGACCAGTTAAGGTTGCGGCGGGCGATGGAGCGGCCGGTGGACTCCCACTGTTCCTTGTTCTCGGCATCCCAGTTGGCAATCCAGCGGCCGGGGCGGAATTCAAGGGCGGGGGCGTCTGTGGTGCGGGTAGGGCCGGGCTGTGCGCTGGCGGATGCGGCGGCTCCGGGCCTTGCGGCTTCGTCCAGATCCAGGGAATTGCCGGGGCCGGCATCAGCGGTGCGGTCAACAGTCACGGGGTACCTCCTTTTGGGGGATGTTGTTCCTCCAAGGTAGGGATGCCGCGTTTCGCGGACCGACGATGTTTGTTAACGGGCTGTGACATTTGCCTATCGGTGGCCGCGGAGGAGCGTGAGGCATAGGCTGGGGGCCACGAAGTGAGACGTACAGCACGTGTCCGGATAGTGGACCTTTCGTCCATTGACTGGACCGCCGGAACTAATATTGAACTCTAACTATTTCGAGCCGGGCCTCTACGCACGGCCTGGCCGGTTCTCATGAAAGCGTTTACCTATGTCATCCACCGATACCTCCACGGTGCCCGGATCCCCGCAGCCGGTGAACTCACGCGGCCGCGTGATCGTCGCCAGCCTGATCGGCACCACGGTTGAGTTTTACGACTTCTATGTCTATGCCACCGCAGCCGTCCTGGTTTTCCCGCAGTTGTTCTTCCCCAACCAGAACGAAACCACCCAGCTCCTGAGCTCCTTTGCCGTCTTCGGCGTGGCATTTGTCGCCCGCCCGCTGGGCTCGATTGTCTTTGGCCACTTCGGCGACAAGTTCGGCCGCAAGGGCACACTGGTGGCATCCCTGCTGACCATGGGTATTGCCACGTTCCTGATTGGCTGCCTGCCCACCGCGCTGGTACCCGGCTGGGAATTCTGGGCTCCGGCCCTGCTGGTGGTAATGCGTTTCGCCCAGGGCCTGGCCCTGGGTGGCGAATGGAGCGGCGCCGCGCTGCTGGCCACGGAGAACGCCCCGGCCAACAAGCGGGCCATCTACGGCACCTTCCCCCAACTGGGCGCCCCCATCGGCTTCATCATCGCCAACGTGATCTTCCTGGTCTTCAGCTACGCACTGTCCCAGGCGGACTTCCAGTCGTGGGGCTGGCGCGTCCCGTTCCTGCTCAGCGCCGTGATGGTCATCATCGGGCTCTACGTCCGGCTGAAACTGATCGAAACCCCTGCCTTTACAAAGGTGATCGAGTCCAACGAGGTAGCCAAGCTGCCCCTGGGCCGGGTGTTCAAGACCAGCTGGCGCCAGCTGATCCTCGGAACGTTCATCATGCTTGCCACCTATGTGCTCTTCTACCTGATGACCACCTTCACCCTCACCTACGGCACCCGCCCCGCCAGCCTGGAGGCTGCCCGGGCCGCGGCCGAAAAGGCCGGAAAGCCGATGACCGAAGCAGCCGCGGCAAACTTCGTTTCCGGCCTCGGCTACACCCGCAACGACTTCCTCTGGATGCTGATTGCCGGCGTCGTCTTCTTCGGCATCTTCACGCTGGTTTCCGGACCGCTGGCCGAAAAGTACGGGCGCCGCAAGATGCTGCTGGCGGTCACCGGCGGCATCTTCGTCTTCGGCCTGCTCTTCGTCCCGCTCTTCAGCGGCGGCTTCGTCGGCACTATGGCCCTGCTGATCATCGGCTTCTCCCTGATGGGATTGACCTTCGGGCCGATGGGTGCGCTGCTGCCCGAACTGTTCCCCACCAACGTCCGCTACACCGGCTCGGCGGTGAGCTACAACTTCTCCAGCATCCTGGGGGCAGCGGTGGCTCCGTTCATTGCCGTCGCGCTGTGGGAACTGGCCGACGGCAGCCCGGTCCTGGTGGGTGTCTACCTGACCGCCATGTCCGTCCTGACTCTCATCGCGCTGTTCGTCAGCAAGGAAACCCGCGACGTGGACTACGAGAACAACGTGGCCTGATCACGCCGCACCCCTCACTTGGAATGCCCGGCTGGTCTGCGGACCGGCCGGGCATTTCTATGCGCCCGAGGCGTAGCGGGCCACAAAGTTCTTCAGGATGTTCATCGGCTCGGTGACCGTGAACTGCCGGGCCTCGTCCATCAGCTGCCCGGCCGACTCCGGCGGGAAATAGCCGGCATACCGGTAAATGTTGATGCGGGTGCACAGGCCCTCTGCGTCCAGCTCGGGGTGGAACTGGGTGGCATAGAGGTTTTGGCGGATACGGAACATCTGGACCGGGCACGCGGCGGACCGCGCCAGCAGCACCGCGTGCGGGGGCAGGGCGGTGCAGGCTTCCTTGTGGCCCGTGAAGGCTGTAAAGGTCCTGGGCATGCCGCTGAGCACAGGATCTTCCAGGCCGGCGTCCGTGAGTTCGATGTCCGCGGCGCCCAGCGGCTCTCCGTAGGTCCTGTCGATCACGGCGCCCTGGTGCGTCCCGAGGGTGCCGACGCCGTAGCAGGCACCAAGGAACGGAAAGTCGCGGGCTACCAGCCGGTCCAGGAGGCCGGACAGCTCACGCTCAACGCGGTGCTGAGTGGCCGTCTTGTGCCCGGGCGGGTCGCTGGACGTGAACGGGCTGCCGCCCACAATCACGCCTGAGAAACCGTCCAGGTCCAGTTCGGGCAGGGGAGCGGCCTCCAGCCGGATGCGCCGGAGCCCGGAGGGTTCCAGCCCGCCAAACCGGAGGTAGGCAGCATACTCATCCTCGGCAGCTGCGTCTTCGGCCCTCGACGCCAGGAACAGGAAAGGCAACATGTGCCCAGTGTGCCTTTTTCTGCGGAACCTGTCAGCTGTTGGCGGGCTGGCTCAGGGAACGGCGGGACTGTGGCCGGGCAGCGGGATCGGCATGGCGGTGCAGGAGTTTCCAGTATCCTTCCTCACGGCGGAAAACGCTGGTCACGCGGAGCGCGAACTCCTCGGTGACGGCGGCGCCGTCCAGCCGCGCCCGGAAGTGCTCGGTCTCCACCAGGAAGGCCGTGTCCCGCGCGGTGTAGGACGTGATGGTGTCGAAGCCGAGCATCTCGCCGTCCTGGAACTGCCGGGCAGCCTGGTCCAGCCGGGCTTCCACCTGCGCCCAGCCGCGGGCGATGCCGCCGAACGGGTTCGCCAGCGTCACGTCGTCAAGGCGGGAGTACAGGTCCTTGACGGGTCCCGGGTTGCCCCGGGTGATCTCGGGCACGGCGAGGTGGTAGCGGTCCACTTCTTCTTCAAAGCTGGGTGCGAGCATGGGGGCCTCCGGCGCTTGCTAGTCTTCGATGGTGGCGATGACGGCGCCGGCTGACACTGTCTCTCCGGCTGCAGCGGTCAGGCCGGTGATGGTTCCCGAGCGGTGCGCGGTCAGCGGCTGCTCCATCTTCATCGCCTCGAGGACCACCACCAGGTCGCCCTCAGCCACAACGTCGCCGTCGGCCACGGCCACCTTGACGATGGTGCCCTGCATGGGGGAGGTCAGCGCGTTGCCGGTGGCCGCTGCCGTGCCCCCGGAGCGGGAACGCTTCTTCGACTTGCCGGGTTTGGCCGCGGCGCCGGCGGTGCCGGTCCCCACCGAACCGAGCGAGGCGGGCAGTACCACCTCGAGCCGTTTGCCGCCGACTTCAACCACCACGCGCTGCCGCTCCTCGGCGTCCGCGTCGGAGCCTGCGCCGCCGTCCGGGGTCCAGGCCGGCAGGTTGTTGACGAACTCGGTCTCGATCCAGCGGGTGTGGACGCTGAACGGGCCCTCCGCCGGCGCGAACGCCGGGTCCGAGACCACGGCGAGGTCGAACGGGATCACCGTTGGAATGCCCTCGACCACCATCTCCTCCAGGGCGCGGCGGGCGCGCTGCAGGGCCTGCGGCCGGTTGGCACCCGTCACGATCAGCTTGGACAGCATGGAATCGAAGTTGCCGCTGATCACGTCGCCCTCCTCCACGCCGGAGTCGATGCGGATACCGGGGCCGGTGGGATTCTTCAGGACCCGGAGTGTGCCCGGGGCCGGCAGGAAGTTCCGGCCCGGGTCTTCGCCGGTGATGCGGAATTCGAAGGAGTGGCCGCGTACCTCGGGATCGTCGTAACCAAGTTCCTCGCCGCGGGCCAGCCGGAACTGCTCGCGCACCAGGTCGATGCCGGTGACTTCCTCGGAAACACAGTGCTCCACCTGCAGACGGGTGTTCACCTCAAGGAAGGAGATGGTGCCGTCCTGGCCCACCAGGAACTCGCAGGTGCCGGCGCCCAGGTAGCCGGCTTCCTTCAGGATGGCTTTGGAGGACTCGTACAGGCGGCGGTTCTGCTCCTCGGTCAGGAACGGGGCCGGTGCCTCCTCCACCAGTTTCTGGTTTCGGCGCTGCAGCGAGCAGTCGCGCGTGGAGACCACCACCACGTTGCCGTGGGCGTCCGCCAGGCACTGCGTTTCGACGTGGCGGGGCGCGTCCAGGAAGCGCTCGATGAAGCACTCGCCGCGGCCGAAGGCGGCGGTGGCTTCACGGACAGCGGATTCGAACAGTTCGGGAATCTCGTCGCGGCTGCGGGCGACCTTGATGCCGCGTCCGCCGCCGCCGAAGGCCGCCTTGATGGCCACGGGGAGCCCGTACTGGTCCACGAAGTCGAGGATTTCCTCGGCGGACTGGACGGGATCCGCGGTGCCGGGGACCTGGGGTGCGCCCACCTTCTCGGCGATGTGCCGGGCCTGGACCTTGTCGCCGAGGGCGGAGATGGCTTCAGGGGAGGGGCCGATCCAGGTGATGCCGGCCTCGATCACGCGGGCAGCGAACTGGGCGTTTTCGGCCAGGAACCCGTAGCCGGGGTGGATGGCGTCGGCGCCGGACTGGCGGGCGGCGTCGATGATCTTGTCCATCACGAGGTAGGACTCAGCGGCGGTGCTGCCGCCCAGTGCGAAGGCCTCGTCAGCAAGGCGGACGTGCAGGGCGTCGCGGTCTGCGTCCGCGTAAACGGCAACGGAGGCGATACCTTCATCACGGGCGGCGCGGATGATGCGCACCGCGATTTCACCGCGGTTGGCGATCAGCACCTTGGTGAGGGTCGACTGCGTGGGACGTGCGGACTGCTCCAAATTTGCTGACAAGGCGTCTCCTTCTTTCCTTCAGGGAGCCTAGCGCGGTTTTGAGGGTTCCGCCGATATTACTTGCGGATTCCGCGTGTAAAGAGCTCAGGCTTTGTAGGGAAGCTACAAGACTGGCTGAAATGGGTAGCTTCAGGCCGCCGGCCAGAGGTCGGTGATCCGCACTTGCGCCTGGGCCAATAATTCGCGGAGCGTGGAGACGGACAGGCCCACGACGGCGTGCGGGTCGCCGTCGATCTTGCGGATAAACGCCCCGCCCAGCCCGTCGATGGTGAAGGACCCGGCGCAGTGCAGCGGCTCGCCGGTGGCGATGTACGCGTCAATCTCCGCCGCATCCATCTCAAGGAAGGAAACCTCCGCCGATGCCACGGTCCCGAGGGTGGCCCCCGTGCCGGGGGCAGCGCCGTCGTCGGGATCAGTGGCCCGGCAATCCACCAGCCAGTGTCCGGTATGCAGCCAGCCGGCGTTGCCGCTCATCCGCAGCATCCGTTCACGCGCGACGGCGGCGGTGTACGGTTTGCCGTGCGCCTCGCCGTCGAACTCAAAGACGGAGTCACACCCGAGTACCAGCGCACCCTCCGCTTCCGGCAGTGCCGCCACCGCCTCCGCTTTCGCGCGGGCCAGCAGCAACGCGGTATCGTGCGGGTCGGTGACGCCGTACCGGGCCTGGACGGCATCCTCATCAACGTCCGAGACCAGGACCGAATGCCGGATGCCGGCCTCTGCCAGGAGCTTGGTGCGGGCGGGGGACTGGGAAGCGAGAATCAGGCGGACCACGGATTCAGCCTAGTGGACGAGTTCACCGGGCGCCGGTGCTGCCTCGGGCCTGCTGAGCTTGGCGCCCTCCACGTCGACGTCCGGCAGGATCCGGTCCAGCCAGCGGGGAAGCCACCAGGACTTCTCGCCGAGCAGGTACATCACGGCCGGAACAATGGTCATCCGCACCACAAAGGCATCCAGCAGGACACCAAACGCCATGGCAAAGCCGAGCGGCCGCACCATGGTGAGGTGGCTGAAGATAAAGCCGGCGAAGACGCTGACCATGATGATCGCCGCGGCCGCCACCACTGCGGCAGCATGGCGGAAGCCCACCCGTACGGCCTGTTTGGCCGAGGAGCCGTGCATGTATGCCTCGCGCATCCCGGAGGCGATGAACACCTGGTAATCCATGGCCAGCCCGAAGAGGACACCGATCAGGATGATCGGCAGGAAGCTGAGCACGGCTCCGGGGTTGGCCACATCGAACACGCCGCCCAGCCAGCCCCACTGGTACACGGCCACCACGGCGCCGAACGCCGCGGCGAGGGAGAGCAGGAAGCCGCCGGTGGCCAGCAGCGGGACCACGATGGAGCGGAATACCAGCAGCAGCAGGATCAGGGAAAGTCCGACGACGATCGCCAGGTAGGGCGGCAGCGCGTCACCGAGCTTCGTGGAGACATCCACGTTGCCGGCGGTCTGGCCCGTCAGCCCCATGGCCACATCGAATTCGGACTGGATGGCCCCGTTGAGGCCGCGGAGCTCGGAAACCACCTGCACGGTGCTGGCGCTGGCCGGACCCTCCTCGGGGATGACCTGGAAGACGGCCGTCCGGCGGTCCTCGCTAAGGGCGACGGGCACGGCGGCAACGACGTTGTCCACGGCGCGGAGCTTGTCCGCGATGTCATACTGCAGGGTCTGCGCCTGGGACTCGTCCAGGTTTGCCGGGAATTCGCCCACTGCCACGATCGGACCGGTTACGCCTTCGCCGAAGCTCCGGGCGGTCAGGTCGTAGGCCTGGTAGGCCTCGGACTCAACAGGTTCGGAGCCGCCGTCGGGCAGTGCAAGCTGCAGCTGGGTGGCGGGCAGTGCAAGGGTGCCCAGAAGGAGTACACCGGCCAGGAGTGCCAGCACGGGGTGCCGGGTGACGAGGCCGCCCCAGCCGTGGGTGCTGCGCTCGCGGTCCTGGGCTTCGTCGGCAGCTTCATGGCCCGGTTCGGCGTTGTGGACCTCGGCCTTGGCCCAGGCGCGCCGGGAGATGATGCGCCGGCCGATCAGGGAAAGCATGGCCGGGGTAAGCGTGATGGCCACGAGGACGGCAACCGCGACCGTTCCGGCTGCTGCCAGGCCCATCACGGCAAGGAAGGGCAGGCCCGGAACCACCAGCGCGGCCAATGCGATGATCACGGTCAGGCCGGCGAAAACCACCGCGTTGCCGGAGGTGCCGGTGGCGCAGGCCACCGATTCCTCCTGGTCCATGCCGGCCAGGAGCTGCGTGCGGTGCCGGTTGACGATAAACAGGGAGTAGTCGATCCCCACGGCCAGGCCCAGCATCAGTGCCAGCATGGGGGAGATGGAGCTCATGTCGAAGAGGCCGGACAAGGCGAAGGTGATGCCCACGCCGACGCCCACACCGATGACTGCCATGAGCAGCGGCAGTCCGGCGGCGATGAGCGTTCCCAGCATGATGATCAGGACCAGGGCCGCCACGGCGATGCCGATGATCTCGGCGGCGCCGAACAGTTCGGAGATGTCCTCGGTAATTTCCTTGCTGGCGTAGGCGGTGACGCCGGCAGCGGAGGTTTCATGGGCGATGTCCTGGACCTGCTCGCGGACCTCGGGGCTCAGGCCATTGATGGAGGTGCTGAACTGGACCTGTGCGACGGCGGCACGGCCATCCTCGGACACAAAGCGAATGGCGGCGGAAGCCTCTGCCTGGCGCTTGCCCAGCTCCAGCTTTGCCTTTCCGGCTTCGAGTTCCCGGGCGCCGGCGTCGAGCCTTGCCTGCCCTTCCGCGAGGGCGGCCTTTTGCTGGCCAAGCTGCGCCTCGATGAGGGCGGCCGGGGCGCCGGATGCTGCGAGCTGCTGTTCGGCGGCTGCGAGCTGGGCCTTGCCGGCCTCCAGCCCGGCGCGGGATGCGTCAAGCTGCGCCTGGCCGGCGGCAAGCTGCTGCCCGCCGTCGGAGATGGCCTGTCCGGCCTGGTCAACCTGTGCCTGGGTGGCGAACGGATCGATGGTGCCGCGGACATCGGGCACGGACTCGAGCTTCTTCAGGGCGTCGGTGACGGCGGCCCGGCTCTCGGCGGTGAAGCCGCCGTCGGGCGCTTCAAACACGATGGTGGCGGTGCCTCCGGAAGCTGAGGGAAGCTCTTCCTTCAGCTTGTCCGCGATGCGCTGTGTTTCGGTGCCGGGGATCTGGAAATTGTTGGACAGGGTGCCGTGGAAGGCGGCAGCCGAGCCGCCCACGGCCACCAGGACCGCCAGCCACAGCGAGATGACCAGCCAGCGCCGGCGGTAGGAGAACTTGCCCAGGCGGTACAGGAGCAGTGCCATAACAGGAAACCGATCTGATCAGGAGGAGCGGGAGTCGGAAGATGAAGGAGATGGCAGCCCTGCGGTGAAGCCGGAGCCCAGGAGCGCCATGGCGTCGATGAGCAACTGCCGGAGTTCGGCCAGGGATGCAGGCGAGAGGTCGGCTCCGCGGCGGGCAAACCAGACTTCCATCGCCGCCTTGCCGCAGGAGATGACGGAGCCTGCGAAGGCGTGAAGGTAGAGCTCGTCCACGGCGCCGGGCGTTCCGGCCGCGCGTTCCCGGGCCACCGCGGTGATTTGCTCCCGGCAGTGGTCCCAGGCTTCCAGCTCCGAGTGGGACATCAGGGAACTCTGCTGGGTGAGGGTGAAGAGCTCCGCGAGGGGTGCCACCGTCATGGGGTCAGCGAGGGCCATGAGGGCAGCCTGCGCCGACTGGAGGATCGGTTCGTTGGCCGGCCGGAGCCGAAACTGCACGATGGCATTGTCCAGGAAGCCGTGGGTAACGGACGCGAGGGCGGCGTCGGTGCTGCCGAAGTAGTTGAAGAAGGTGCGTCGCGAAATCCCGGCGGAATCGGCGATGTCCTCCACAGTGAAGCTTCCAGGGCCCCGGCTGCGAAGCAGCGCCAGGGCGGCCTCCGTAATGGCCTGGCGGGTGGCTGCTTTGTTCAACTCGCGCCGCGAAGGGGCGGGGGCCGGTGGCGCAGGGCCGGGGGAGATGTTCACACCATTACACTACGTGCAAGTTTGCACGGTGGGCAACTTTTGGATTGTTCCACTTTCACAGGTAGATGAAAGGTCCCGAACAGCTCTCCCAGAACCTGCGCCCGGATGCTGGTGTTGCCCTGAAAGGGGCAAACCATCACCAGCCGTCACCGACGGCGGATCCAGGAGACAAAAATGTCACGCACTAAGAAAATGACCCTCGGACTGTCAGCCACGGCACTGGCCCTTGGCGCAGGAATCGGAGTTGCCGGCATGGCTTCCGCCACCACCACACCCACCCCGACGCCCAGTGCCAGCTCCAGCGCAGCTGCCGACGGGAGCCCCTCCACAGCACCCGGCAGCGGCACGGGCAAGCACGGCGGCCGCGGTGGGGAGCGGGGCGTCGCGCAGGCATCTGCGCTCGCCGAAAAGCTTGGGGTGGAGGAAGCCAAGGTCACCGAAGCGCTGCAGGCCTTCCGCGCAGCAAACAAGCCGGCAGCCCCGCCCGCTGAGGGAACCAAGCCTGACACCGCCAACCGTGATGCTGCCCTTGCCAAGGCCCTGGCTGAGTCGCTCGGCGTCGAGGAGTCAAAGGTCAGCGGCGCCTTGGCGGAGCTCCGCACCGAAAAGCAGGCAGAGAAGGCCGCAGCGCTCAAGACCCGGCTGGATCAGGCGGTGGCGGACGGAAAGCTCACCCGGGCCGAGGCCGACGCCGTCACCAAGGCCGTGGAAAACCGCGTTATCGGCGGCGGCCGCTGACCCGTCCCTACACAAAGAAGTCCCCGGGAAACTCCCGGGGACTTCTTACTACAGCAGGGGTGAGCAGGGACCCTTAGGCCTTCGCGTCCGCCAGTTCACGCGCGGCGGTGTCCGTCGAGGTTCCGTCGGACGGGGCTTCGGCGTCCACCGTGTCGTCAACGAAGGGAGTTCCATTCCGGGGCGCGTTGTACAGGGCCTCATTCAGGATGCCTTGGCGCTTGGCGACGATGGTGGGGACGAGCGCCTGGCCGGCGACGTTTACCGCGGTGCGGCCCATGTCCAGGATGGGATCGATGGCCAGGAGCAGGCCGACGCCGGCAAGCGGCAGTCCCAGCGTGGACAGCGTCAGCGTGAGCATAACAACCGCGCCGGTGGTGCCCGCGGTTGCCGCGGAGCCCAGGACGGAGACCAGTGCGATCAGCAGGTACTGGCTGAAGTCGAGCTGGATGCCGAAGAACTGCGCGACGAAGATGGCTGAGATGGCGGGGTAGATGGCGGCGCAGCCGTCCATCTTGGTGGTGGCGCCCAGCGGCACGGCGAAGGAAGCGTAACCGCGGGGGACACCCAGGCTGCGTTCGGTAACCCGCTGGGTCAGGGGCAGGGTGCCCACCGAGGAGCGCGAAACGAAGGCCAGCTGGACGGCCGGCCACACACCGGAGAAGTACTGCTTGACGGACAGGCCGTGGGTGCGCACCAGGACGGGGTAGACCGCGAAGAGCACCAGGGCCAGGCCCACGTAGATGGCGAAGGTGAACTTGCCCAGCGAGCCGATGGTGTCCCAGCCGTAGACAGCGACGGCGTTGCCGATCAGGCCCACGGTGCCCAGCGGTGCGATGCGGATGATCCACCACAGGACCTTCTGGATGACGGCCAGCGCGGAGGCATTCAGGTTCAGGAACGGTTCGGCAGCCTTGCCCACCTTGAGTGCGGCCACGCCGACGGCGATGGCGATCACCAGGATCTGGAGCACGTTGAAGCTGACGGAGGTGGTAACGGCGCCGGATTCGGCGACAGTGGAGCTGGCCCCCAGGCCGAGGAAGTTCTTGGGGAACAGGCCGATGAGGAAGGACCACCAGTCACCGGACTTGCCGGCGTACTTGGCTTCTTCGGTGATGCCGGTGTTGGCGCCGGGCTGGAGCAGCACGCCCAGGCCAATGCCGATCAGCACGGCGATCAGGGAGGTAATGGCGAACCACAGCAGGGTGTTCCACGCCAGCTTCGCGGCGTTGGACACCTGGCGCAGGTTGGAAATGGAACTGACCACCGCGGTGAAGATCAGGGGAACGACGGCGGTCTGCAGCAATGAGACATAGCTGGAGCCGATGGTCTGCAGCGTGGCGCCGAGGCCGTTGGGGCTGGTTTTGGTGCTGCCGGTGTACTTGGCCAGCAGGCCGAGGCCGAGCCCTACGATGAGGGCGGCGATAATCTGGAAGCCGAACGAGCCAGCCCATTTGGGCAGCTGGAAGCCGGTCTTTCCTGCGGATTCTGAGGGGCGGGTTGATGTGCTCACCCGAATACGTTAGGGCTCGCCCCAATATCACGGCGAACCCATGTTGAGAAATATTACGGCGTCACAAAGCGGCTGAGGTCGCAGGACCCCCGTACTTCCGCCGCCAATACAACGTTTTGTGAAGTTATTCCCACCCCCTGTGTGGCAAACGTCTCCCTAAGCGGGCCTGGGCCGTGCGCGGACATGCATCCGCTCGCCCTGCTGTCCGAACAGGCTGATGAACTCGACCGGCTCCCCGTCAGCGCTGGCGAACCAGTGCGGGGTGCGGGTGTCGAATTCCGCGGCTTCGCCCGGGCGCAGTTCGAAGTCCTTCCCGCCCAGCACCAAACGCAGCCGTCCGTTGAGGATGTACAGCCATTCGTAGCCTTCATGGACACGCGGCTCGGGCTCGGCCCCGCGGCCGTCGCCGGTCAGTACCATCTTGAAGGCCTGCAGCCCGCCCGGGCGCCGCGTGAGGGGAACCGCCGTCATGCCGGCATGGGTGATGGGGCGCAGGTGGATTCTCGGATCCCCTGTGGGCGGGGCGCCCACCAGATCGTCGAGGGGGACACCGTACAACCCGGCGAGGGGCAGCAGGAGTTCCAGGTTTGGCCTGCGTTGGCCGGATTCCAGGCGGGACAGGGTGCTGACTGAGACGCCGGAAGCGCTGGACACCTCCCCGAGGGTGAGGTTCCGCTCAGTGCGAAGCGCCCGGAGCCGGGGGCCGACAGCCCCGAGTACACCATTCAACTCATCTGCCATGGAAGCATTTTGCCATATCAGCAAGAACATTTGCCAGCAACTAAACGCCGGTGGAGGCTTGTGTTACCGCCCGGCACCTTGGCGGTGAACCCACAGGACGGACGAAGGACAGCATCAGCATGGACACCACACGGTATGACGTTGTGATTATTGGCGGCGGCGCCGCGGGGCTCAGCGCGGCCACGACATTGGCCCGGGCGCTGCGCCAGGTGCTGGTCATCGATGCCGGAACTCCACGCAACGCACGCGCGGCCGGTGTGCACGGCTACCTGTCGAGGGACGGAATCAACCCTTCGGAACTCCTGTCCATCGGACGCCGTGAAGTGCTTTCGTATGGCGGGACGGTTGCGGACGGCGAAGCCGTTTCGGCACGGCGGACATCTGATGGATTTGAGGTGATCCTCGGAGATGGCCGCCGGTTCTCCGGCAGGCGCCTCCTCGTCACCAGCGGCCTGACGGATGAATTGCCACCGATCGACGGGTTGCGGGAGCAATGGGGCAAGGGCGTGGTGCACTGCCCTTACTGCCATGGCTGGGAGATCCGCGGGCAACGCATAGGTGTGCTGGGCACGGGTCCCCTGTCTGTCCATCAAGCACTGCTTTTCAGGCAATGGTCCAGTGAGATCACCCTTTTCCTCAACGACACCGTGGAGCCCACGGCCGAAGAATGGGACAAGCTCACTGCCCGGTCTGTAGCGGTGGTGGCTGGACCCGTTGCCTCCGTTGATGCGGTGGATGGTGTCCTCACGGGGCTGACGCTCCGCCAGGGCTCCTCATTCGACCTGGAGTCGCTGGCTGTCGGAACGCGGATGGAGGCCAGATCCGTACTTCTGGAATCACTCGGGCTCAGTCCCCGGACCCACCCGACGGGGGCCGGGCGGTTCATCGAGACCGACGCCATGGGCGGTGCAACAGCCGTCCCCGGCCTGTACGCAGCGGGCAATGTCTCCAATCTGATGGCTCAAGTGATAACTGCGGCAGCCGAGGGTGTTATGAGCGGAGCGAGGATCAACGCCGACCTCGTCGAGGAGGACACCAGGTTGGCAATGGCAGGACACTTCGGCCCCATCCCGGCGCCAGTAGAAGGGTGATGACGATGGATCACCACCACCAGCGCTCCGACAGCCAGGGCCAGCAGCGCTTCCTCGACCTCGACGCGGAGGTGTTCGGCCACCAACTCGCGGCTGTCCTGGACATGGCCGCGGTGCCGACCGCAGGCAGCATCGTTGACCTCGGCGCCGGCACCGGCGCAGGCAGCCGGCTGCTGAGGAGGCGGTACCCCGAAGCCACCGTGACGTGCGTCGATAACGATCCGCAGATGCTTGAGCAGCTCCGCGGCCAGGGATTCGCCGTCGTCGGCGCGGACCTCAACGACGGTTTCCCTGCGCTTGCCGCCCTGGCTACAGCAGATACGGCCGGGGTGGACCTCGTGTGGGCCTCATCCTCGCTGCACCACCTCACGCGGCCCGCCCGGCTTCTGTCGGGGGTCCGCCGGGCACTGGCGCCGGGCGGGGCCCTGGTGGTGGTTGAGCTCGCTGCCCTGCCCCGCTTCCTCAAGGAACGGGGCGAAGCGCTGCTGGAGCAGCGCTGCCATGCCGCTGCGGCGGCGGCGGGATGGAACCGTCACCCGGACTGGACGCCTGACCTCGAGGCCGCCGGGTTCGCCGTCACCCGGTCCGAGGTGACGGCGACACCACCTGTCACAACGGCAGCACGGGAGTATGCCCGGCAGTGGTTCGCGCGCTTCGCCCACCTGCCGGCCCTGGCCAGGGAAGACCGCCAAGCCGTGGAAGCCTTGCGGGTCCGTTTCTCAAACGGCATTGAGCTGGAACCCCGTGCCACCCGGACCGTCTGGGTGGCCACCCCGGACTGAACCGCGGAATTGGGCCAGTTCAAACCGCTGGAAACTAGGACAGCAGTGCGCGCCTCAGGGTGTCCAGTCCCACCGACCCGATGTTCAGGGCCCGGGTGTGGAACTCCTTGAGGTCGAAGCCGGGGCGGGCTTCGAGTTCTGCGCGGATTTGTTCCCAGAGGCGCTGTCCCACTTTGTAGGAGGGCGCCTGGCCCGGCCAGCCGAGGTAGCGGGTGAACTCGAAGTTGAGCTGCCCCTCGCTGATGGGCAGGTTTTCCTTCAGGAACTTGTAGCCCTTGTCAGGGGTCCAGGTGCCCGAGCCCCACCGCCCGGGGACCTCGAGTTCGAGGTGGACGCCGATGTCGAAGACCACGCGGGCGGCCCGCATCCGCTGCATGTCCAGCATGCCCATGTGGTCGCCGGGATCGTTCAGGTAGCCCAGTTCCTGCATCAGTTTCTCGGCGTAGAGGGCCCAGCCTTCGCCGTGGCCGGAGGTCCAGCACACGTTGCGCCGCCACTTGTTCAACAGTTCGTGGCGGTAGGTGGCAGTGGCAACCTGGAGGTGGTGGCCCGGGACGCCCTCGTGGAAGACCGTGGTGGTTTCGGCCCACGTGGTGAACGTGTCCTCGCCGGCCGGGACCGACCACCACATGCGGCCGGGGCGGCTGAAGTCGTCGGACGGTCCGGTGTAGTAGATGCCGCCCTCGTCCGTGGGGGCGATGAGGCACTCGAGTTTTCGCATGACATCCGGGATGTCAAAGTGGACGCCGGCGAGGTCGGCAACGGCTTGGTCCGAGAGCTCTTGCATCCATTCCCGCAGCGCTTCTTTGCCTTTCAGCTGGCGCGCGGGATCGCTGTTCAGGAGCTCCTTTGCCTCACCAATCGTGGCGCCGGCCTTGATGGTGTCCGCCACTTCCTCCTGCTGGGCGATGATGCGGTCGAGTTCCTGCACACCCCAGGCGTAGGTCTCTTCGAGGTCCACCGTCGCGCCGAGGAAGGAGCGGGAAGCCAGCGCGTAGCGTGCCCGGCCCACGGCGTCCTTTTCGGGCGCGGCCGGCAGCAGTTCCGTCCGGAGGAATTCCGCCAGCCCGGCGTAGGCACTCCTGGCGGCGGCAGCACCGGCGTCGAGCTCTTCCTGGACAGCGGCAGGCAGGGGCCCGGCGGCGGTTGATGCGCCCGCCGCGAGCTTCGCAAAGAAGCCGTCCCCGGCCGCATACTTGCTGGTCTGCTCAATAACGATGTTCACCTGCCGGGCAGCGGCAACCCGTCCGGCGTCCCGAGCAAGCCGCAAGGATTCCGTGTAGCCGCGGATGGCTCCGGGGATGTTCAGCGCGCGTCCGGCGATGTGCCGCCAGTCCTGCTCCGTTGCCGTGGGCATGAGGTCGAGAATGGAGCGGATGTCCTGGGCGGGGGAGGCGATGTTGTTCAGGTCCGCGTAATCCCAGCCGGACGCGTGGATCAGCAGCTGCAGGCCCAGCCGCTCCTGCATGGCGTCAAGGGTGACGGCGTCGACGTCGTCCTCGGGCTCAAGGCCTTCAAGGTCCGTGAGGACCTTCCGGGCAGCCTCGGCGAATTCCGCGATGCCGGCGGGGGAGAAGTCCTGGTACTCAGTCTCGTGTCCGGGCACGCCAAGGGTAGTGGCGAGTGACGGATTGAGCCTGATAAGCGTGTCCGTGTAGTTGTCCGCGACGGCGTCGATGCGGCTTTTCGGGCGGGCGGCGGGAGGAGTGTCTGTAGTCACTCTCCGAGACTAACGCCCGAACCGGGTGAAGAGGTGCCTTTCAGCCGCGGCTTCGCTTCCACGCCCCGGGCCCGGGCGTGGGGGCCAGCCGCAGCTGCTGCCGGCGAACCCAGTGCCGCACCGATGGCTTGCCGGCGGGCGCCGGCTCCTCGCCGCCCAAGGAGAGTACGACGGCGGTCAGGGCGGCCAGTTCCTCGGCCGTCGGCTGGCCTTTGACAACAGAGAGCAGCGGCGCGGCGGGCAGGGGAGCCTCCCCGGCAGGCTGGTTGGGGACCGTCACAGCGGGATGTTCCCATGCTTCTTGGTGGGAAGGCTGGCGCGCTTGTCCCGTAGCGCGCGCAGGCCCTTGATGATCTGGGTCCTGGTCTCGGACGGGGCGATGACGGCGTCCACGTAGCCCAGTTCGGCTGCCTGGTACGGGTTCAGCAGCTCCTCCTCGTACTGCTGGACCACCTCAGCCCGCCGCGCTTCAACGTCTCCCCCGGCTTCGGCCACGGCGGCGAGGTCGCGGCGGTAAAGGATGTTGACCGCGCCCTGGGCACCCATCACACCGATCTGCGCTGTGGGCCATGCCAGGTTCAGGTCGGCGCCCAGCTTTTTGGAACCCATCACGATGTAGGCGCCGCCGTAGGCCTTGCGGGTAATCACGGTGAGCTTGGGCACGGTGGCTTCGGCGTAGGCGTAGAGGAGTTTGGCGCCGCGGCGGATGATGCCCTGGAACTCCTGGTCCTTGCCGGGAAGGAAGCCGGGAACGTCCACCAGGGTGATGATGGGGATGTTGAAGGCGTCGCAGTGGCGGACGAAGCGGGCCGCCTTTTCCGAGGCGGCT
Source organism: Pseudarthrobacter sp. NPDC058329 (assembly GCF_042879835.1). Taxonomy (NCBI): domain Bacteria; kingdom Bacillati; phylum Actinomycetota; class Actinomycetes; order Micrococcales; family Micrococcaceae; genus Pseudarthrobacter; species Pseudarthrobacter sp. NPDC058329. The sequence continues at coordinate 5,477 of NZ_JBHVZR010000007.1, read as the reverse complement.
ATGTCCAGGGTTCCGGCGAACTGCAAGGGCTGGTTGGCCACAATGCCCACGGTGTGGCCCTCCACCCGCCCGTAGCCGATCATCACGTTGGGGGCGTACAGGGCCTGCATTTCCAGGAAGTGGGCGTCGTCCACGATCTGCTCCACAACACTGCGCATGTCGTAGGGCTGGTTGGCCGAATCCGGGATCAGCGCGTCAAGGGTGAGGTCGTCGTCGTCAACCTCAAGCTCCTGCTGGTGCTCCAGCACGGGAGCCTCGGAGAGGTTGTTGGAAGGAAGGAAATCCAGCAGTTCGCGGACGAATTCGATGGCATCGGCTTCGTCCGGGGCCAAGTACGTGGAGGTTCCGGTGGTGGCGTTGTGCTGCCGGGCCCCGCCCAGGGTTTCCATATCCACGTCCTCGCCGGTGACGGTCTTGATGACATCCGGGCCGGTAATGAACATGTGCGAGGTCTTGTCCACCATCACCACGTAGTCGGTGAGCGCGGGGGAGTAGGCGGCGCCGCCGGCGGAGGGACCCATGATCAGGGAAATCTGGGGTACCACCCCTGAGGCGTGGACGTTGTTGCGGAAGATATCGGCGAACATGGCGAGCGAGGCCACACCCTCCTGGATGCGGGCTCCGCCGCCGTCGAGGATGCCCACCACGGGGCAGCCATTGCGCAGGGCGAATTCCTGCACCTTGACGATCTTTTCGCCGTTGACCTGGCTGAGGGAGCCGCCATACACCGAGAAGTCCTGGCTGTAGACGGCTACGGGGCGCCCGTCCACGGTGCCGTAGCCGGAAACCAGGCCGTCGCCCAGGGGCTTCTTCTTTTCCATGCCGAACGCGGTAGAGCGGTGTACTGCCAGGGCATCGAATTCCACAAACGAGTCTTCATCAAGCAGGAGGGCGATGCGCTCCCGGGCGGTGTTCTTGCCGCGCGCGTGCTGCTTTTCGATTGCTTCGGGACCGGAGGGCTGTTCGGCACGGGCCTGGCGGTCGCGGAAGTCGGCGATCTTTCCCGCTGTCGTTGTCAGATCGTGGCTCATCAAATATCTCCGGCTCTGTAGCAGATTGGTCCTGTGGCGCTGTCCTTGCTGGCAGGTCTGATGCGGGAGTTAAGTAGCATCCACACAAAAAACGAACCCTGCTGGCTAGTCTAGTGACGCTTCTGGCGCCTGCCGCTGTAGAAAACCTACAATTTTCTGCCGTGCCGCAGCCAGCCGCGGCATGTTACTTGCCAGTAATATAACTGGGTTACAGTGGCTTTTATGACTTTGAGCGATGATGCTTCGGGATCCCCTGCAAGCCCCTACCGGCCTGCTGGTTCCCTCCACGGCCGGACCATACTGATCTCCGGCGGAAGCCGCGGAATCGGGTTGGCCATTGCCCTCCGGGCAGCGGAAGACGGCGCCAACATCGTCCTGATGGCCAAGACGGGGGAGCCTCATCCGAAACTTGAAGGCACGGTTTTCACTGCCGCCGAACAACTGGAGGCGGCCGGCGGCCGGGCACTTCCGCTGGTTGGCGATGTCCGGTGTGACGAGGATGTGGAGCGGGCTGTCTCGGCGGCGGTCGAACGGTTCGGGGGCATCGACGCCGTCATCAACAATGCCTCTGCCATCGACCTTTCACGCACCGATGCCGTGGACATGAAAAAGTACGACCTGATGCAGGACATCAATGTCCGCGGAACGTTCCTGCTGTCCAAGCTGGCCTTGCCTGCGCTGCGCGCTTCCGCCGGTGGTCACATCCTTACCCTCTCACCGCCGCTGAACCTGGCTCCGCACTGGGCCGGGAAGCATTTGGCCTACACCATGGCGAAATACGGAATGAGCCTGACTACCCTGGGGCTGGCCGAAGAACTGAAAGCGGACGGGATCAGCGTCAACTCGCTGTGGCCCTGCACCCTGATCGACACTGCGGCCATCCGCAACATGCCCCATGGCGAACAAATCGTCCAAGCTGCACGCGGCCCGCAGATCATGGCTGATGCCGCGCACGCCGTCCTTACCGGCGCCAACCTTCGCTCCGGGGGCGGGGCGAGCGGGAACTTCTACACCGACGAGGAAGTCCTCGCTGCAGCCGGTGTGGCGGACTTTCGTCCGTACAGCCTGGGGGCTTCCGAAGACCGGCTGGTTCCAGACATCTTCCTGTAGGTGGGACCTCCTGCCCGTGTCGGTAGGATTTAGGTATGGATGACGCACATGCCCCCGGTACGCCCCTGGACCGGGGGGACCTGGCGGACCAGAACTTCCTGTCTGCCACCGGCATCCCGCTGCTTGAGGTGGTGGACTCCACCGGCTCCACCAACGCCGACCTCCTCCGGTCCGTCACGGTGGAGCCCGCTGCCTGGCCCGACCTCTCCGTGCTCACTGCCGAGTACCAGAGCGCAGCGCGCGGGCGGCTGGACCGGCACTGGGAAGCTCCGCCGCTGAGCTCCATCCTGGTCTCGGTTGTCCTCCGCCCGGCCAATGCCGAAGGGCGTCCGCTGCCCACGCAAACCTACTCCTGGCTGTCCCTGATTGCCGCGCTGGCGCTGCGTGAAACCCTGCTGGAGACGGCAGGAATACCGGCGGAGCTGAAGTGGCCCAACGACGTCCTGGTACGCGGGAAGAAGATCGCGGGCATCCTGGCCCAGCTGGGCCCCATGGTGGACGGCTCCGTGCCGCCCGTCATCCTGGGAACCGGCCTGAACGTCACCCTCCGTGCAGCGGAACTGCCTGTTCCCACGGCCACGTCGGTGGTGCTGGAAGAGGGCCGGACAGCGGACCGGACCTTGCTCCTGAAGAGCTACCTTTCGAAGTTCGCCGTGTTGTACCGCAGCTTCTGCAATGCCGACGGCGATCCGGCGGCAGGCTTGGCGGGCGGCCCGTCACTGCACAAGCGGGTTGAGGCCGCCATGGTCACCTTGGGCATGCAGGTGCGGGCGCAGCTTCCGGGAGACCACGAGATCATCGGCCACGCGTCCCGCTTGGACGAGTACGGTTCGCTGCTGGTGGTGGACCGCGACTCCCGCGAGCACGTGGTCACCGCCGGGGACGTGGTGCACCTGCGTCCGTGGACCTCCCCGGACGTCTCCGGCCAAGGCGGTTATGCGTAAAGACCTTGTCCCGGGCGAGCAGGTGATTGTCACCACCCGCCCGCAGCCGAGGAAACTCGCCGGGGCCATGGTTGCCTTTATCCTGGCTCCCGCGATGGCGGCCTATTGCTCCGCCTGGGTGATCCGCGGCGAGGCCGGGCGGGCTGTTCCCGCTCTGTCCGGCCGTTGGACTCCGTGGCTGGTGACCGGGTGCGTCCTCGCGGCAGCTTCGGTGTGGCTGGGCTTTTGCCTGCCCCGGCTGCTGCGCTGGCACGGGACCCGCTATACGCTGACCAGCAGGAGGCTGGTGGCCAGGTCCGGAATGTGGAAGCGGCAGAACCAGCAGGTGATCCTGGCGTCGATCCGCAACCTGACTGTCCAGGAATCGGTCCTGCAACGTCTCTTCCGCTCCGGGAATATATCCTTGGAAACCGGATACCAGGGAGTGGTCACGTTTCCTGATGTGCCGGAAGTAGCCAGGTTCCGGGACTTCATCCTCGACGCCATCGGGGAGTTGCCGGACGAGCACGACGCCCAGCCGGGCGGAACAACGAATTACCCCGCCGGAGCTTTGCCGTGGGATATGAGAGAAGGTGGACCGGATGAACGATGAGCACCAGCAGGAAAGCGTCGAGTCCATCGCGCCGCCCGCTCCGGCCGCGGACGCCCATCCCGCCACCGGCACTATGTCAGCCGAGCGGTTGGCGATGAAAGCCCTGGAGACCCGCCTGCTGGGCGGGGAACGCAAGCTCCGCCGTCGTGAAGTCGCCGCCGGCGCAGGGCTTTCCCTGCTGTCTGCGCGCAAACTTTGGCGCGCCCTCGGTTTCCCCAACTTCGGTGACGAGGACGTTGCCTTTACCGAACGCGATGAGGCGGCCCTCTCCACCGTGGTGGACCTGGTCCGGTCCGGAAAGCTGACGGAGGAAGCCGCCATCTCCGTCACCCGCTCCATCGGCCAGATGACCGACCGGATGGTGGTGTGGCAGATTGAAGCCCTTGTCGAAGACATGGTGCACGAACAGGGCGTCACCGATGCGGTGGCCCGCAAGCGCCTGGTGAATGAGCTCCCGGCGCTGGTGGATGCGCTGGAGGACATGCTGGTCTACTCCTGGCGCCGCCAGCTTAACGCCGGCGTCCAGCGGCTCGCGGTCCGTGCCGAAGCCGGACTGCAGGCCAGCGAGGAAGGCCGGGAAGGCGACGAGGACGACGCCCCGCTGCCCCTGGCGCGCGCCGTCGGCTTCGCGGACCTTGTTTCCTACACCAGCCTGTCCCGGCGCATGAACGAAAAAACGCTGGCCCGGCTGGTCCAGCGGTTTGAAAACAAATGCGCGGAAATCATCTCCGTGGGCGGTGGCCGCCTGGTCAAGACCGTGGGAGACGAAGTCCTCTACATCGCGGAAACCCCGGCAGCGGGTGCGGAAATTTCCTTGGCGCTGGCCCAGGCCTTCACCGAAGACGAGATCCTTCCGGAGGCCAGGGTGGCGATGGTCTGGGGCAGGATCCTGTCCCGGCTCGGTGATATTTACGGGCCCACCGTGAACCTCGCGGCCCGGCTGACAACGCTGGCGGATCCGGGGACAGTGCTGGTGGATTCCATGACGGCATCGGCGCTGGAGCATGACGAGCGGTTTGTGATGCTGCCCCAGCCTCCGGAAAATGTCCGCGGCTTCGGTGAGATCCGCCCGGTCCGCCTCACCCGCGGCCTCGGCAAGGGGCTGGTCCTGGACTGACGGGGCCTGGTTCTGCGCGGACGAACCGTCTGCGCCGGTTTATCCAGTTGTTGGTTTATCTAGGTATAGTCGGTGTCGTTGCACCCGCCGCGTGGGGCAGGTCTCCCCATCGCGGCCGGATAACAATAATCGGTAGGATTGCCACCGGACATACGGCTTTGCCGGATTCCGTTCGGGCGTCCTGCCGGGCACCCAACGAAGGTCTCATTTCGCTCCTGCGGAGCGCGACGTTTCACATCAGGGCACGGGGCGCAAGCCCCGGCCAGCAGCTGCCGAGCGCAGCGCCAACCGGGGGAATCAACGCTGTGAGAAGTGTGCTGGGGAAGCTTGGGCTGAAGAGGCGGCATAAGAGGGTTGTTGCTGGTACGGCTTTTGGTGCTGTTGTTGCTGCTTTGGTGGCTGGGGCCATTATTTATCCGGGGTTTAAGACCACTGAGGTGGAGTTGAACGATGGTGGTGTGTGGGTTGTCTCGAAGTCCAGGAATGCTGTGGGGCGGTTGAATTATCCGTCGCGGGTTCTTGATGGTGCGGTGACGCCGGCGTCGACGACGTTTGATATTTTGCAGGATGCCGGTGAGGTGTTTGTTGATGATGAGTCTGGTTCGACGTTGAATCAGGTGTCGCCGGCGAATATGCGCCTGGGTGGGGATAAGCAGTTGCCGGGTGCGGCGGAGGTGAGTTTT
>NZ_JBHVZR010000006.1:0-227729 GCF_042879835.1 Pseudarthrobacter sp. NPDC058329 | reverse complement strand
GGAACAGGAAGAACAAAGCTGAACGGGCTCAACCACGCCGCAGCACCGGAGGAACCGGACCCCGACGGACCGCTGCCGGCCCCCGACCCCGGGACGGCCGGAACCGGGACAGCCGGATCCGGGGCAGGCGCAGGCGAAGGGTCAGCCGTCTCAGGCTGCCCGGCCTCCACACCAGATCCCGCGAGCGACGCCCACAGCGGAGACCCTGTCCCCGCCAGGGCACCCGAACCTGCAAGGGAGGCGGCGGAACCCTGGCCCTGCCCAGCGCCGGGCCCGGGCACGCCCGCAACCGCCGGGCTTACAAAAACAGCACCAGGAGCCTCGGCCACGGCCGTTCCGGCCTCGGAAAGATCGTCGCCGTCAAACAGACCGGCCCCGGAAGAATCGGCGTCGGAAGGATCGGGGGCAGCCGGTACGACGGGCGGGTCAGGAACCGTCACCGGCAGCCGGGCATTGCCTGTGGCCGCGTCAGCGACGGGCTGCAGCACGGGCTCAAGAACCGGCACAGCACCGGCCACGGGAACAACCACAACGTCCACCACCGCCGCGGTGGCTTCGTCAGCGGCTCCGGCAACCGGGACCGCAACAGCAGACACGGCACCGGCGGGAACCACCCGGTTCACCACCGGTACCGCCGCGACAATGTTCTCCGCGAGCCCCGAAACCTGGCCCACCACGGGCTGAAGCAACCCTGGAGAAGGCACCGCAGCAGCAGGGCCGGAAACAGCAGGAAGCGGCACAGAGACAGCAGGTGCAGGGCCGGAGAGTTTATCCTTGACCGAGGAAACCGTGCTGGTAACGCCGCCCACCAGGGACGAAGTATCAGAAAGCGCATCCGCTGAAGCCGCCGGCGACGAAAACGTCAGCCAGGTCAGGGTCGCCGCGCCGGCAAGGAGCACAGGACGCAACGCACGCCACGAAGAACGAGCCATACCCATGCGTACCACCCCCAGTACCAATGCATTCGACGGATGCCAACAGCCTAAAACCAAAAGTCGCAGAAAGTCTAGGAAAACCTAAAACAAATCGACAAAATCCCAACTCGTAATGCGGGCGGAGTCACGACCATCGCAGACGCCGTCACATCGGAATCAGGATTGTCGAAGTGGAGTCACACTGAAGATGGGGCGCTTTGGCTAAGTGCCCCGGCTCATTCCTCAGTAAACTCCAGCAGGTCGCCGGGTTGACACTTCAGGACCCGGCACATGGCCTCCAGCGTGCTGAAACGGACCGCTTTTGCCCGCCCGTTCTTGAGTACGGCAACGTTGGCGGGCGTTAGCCCCACGCGGTCCGCGAACTCCCCCACGCTCATCTTTTGCTTGGCCAGTTCGACGTCGATGCGCACCACGATGGGCATCAGATCACCGCTTCCATGTCGGCCCGCAGGTCCGCGGCCTGCCGCAGCAGGGCGCGCAGCACCACCACCACGAGGCCGAGGGCGGCCCCGGCCACAAGCATCAGGATCAGCAGGATCGGCACGCCGGGGTCATCGGCGTTGAGGACCACCACGGCGGAGAACACGGCGAACATCGTCCACGCTGCAGCGATGGACCAGACAATCGCGTCCACCCATACCAGGGCTGCCCTCGTGAAGATCTTGTCCTGCTTCACCATACTGAGCAATTTCCAGGTGCTCACGATGACCACCTGGACACAGGCCACCTCGAGGACAAACAGGATGGTCAAGGGCCACTGCAGGTTCGCCCGATCCGGGTCCTCCTGCGCCATGTGGGCGAATTGGCCCGGGATGGACATGACCTGAAAAAGGAGCAATAGGAGGAATGCCACCACGAGGACGATTCGAAGGGCAATGACGGCCAAACGGTTAATCTGCATGCATCGATCCTCGACCATTACCTATCGAAAGTCAATCGATAGCCAATTGGACCGATGCGAGGGGCGGGCAATAGGGCATGCAACAGTTTCATAATTGATGTGACGCTGGTCACTAAAAGCGCTTTCCTGCTTCTGTCTTAGGGTGCCCTTACCCTACAGTTCCTCACGTGGGCATCTTCCCCAGGTCCACCCACTCTTTCCCAGAAAGCAGCGCCTCAATGAAGATTCGCAACCGCGCTCTGGCCGGCATCGCCCTCGCCGCCAGCGCCGCCCTCAGCCTGTCGGCCTGCGCCGGCAGCACCACGCCCACCTCTACCAATCCAGCCTCTGCCCCCGCATCAACTGAAGCAGTCTCCGGCGAAATCACGGTGTACAACGCCCAGCACGAGAGCCTGACCAAGGAATGGATTGACGCCTTCACGGCCGAGACCGGCGTCAAGGTGACCATGCGGCAGGGTTCGGACACGGAATTGTCCAACCAGATCATCCAGGAAGGCGCAGCGTCCCCGGCCGACGTCTTCCTTACCGAGAACTCCCCTGCGATGACGCAGGTGGAGAACGCCGGCCTCTTCGCTGACGTGGACAAGGCCACAACAGAACAGGTGCCCGAAAAATTCCGGCCCACCACCGGAAAGTGGACCGGGATCGCCGCCCGCTCCACTGTCCTGGTCTACGACAAAACCAAGCTGACCGAGGACCAGCTGCCCAAGTCCATGCTGGACCTGGCCAACCCGGAGTGGAAGGGCAAGTGGGCTGCCTCGCCGTCCGGCGCCGACTTCCAGGCCATCGTCTCCGCTCTGTTTGAGCTCAAGGGCGAAGCAGCCACAGCAGAGTGGCTGGCGGGCATGAAGGAAAACTTCAAGGAGTACAAGGGCAACAGCACCGCCATGAAAGCAGTCAACGCCGGCGAAGTGGATGCCGCACTGATCTACCACTACTACTATTACGGCGACCAGGCAAAGACCGGCGAGAACTCCAACAACGTCACCCCCTACTACTTCAAGAACCAGGATCCGGGCGCTTTTGTGTCCGTCTCCGGCGGCGGTGTGCTGACGACCTCCAAGAACGAAGCCGCCGCGCAGGCGTTCCTGAAGTTCATCACCGGCAAGAAGGGCCAGGAAGTCCTGAAGGATGGCACGTCCTTCGAGTACGCCATCGCCTCGGATGTCCCGGCCAACGAAAAGCTGGTCCCGATTGCGGACCTGCAAGCGCCCACCGTCGACCCCGCCAAGCTGAACTCCGAGAAGGTCACCGATCTGATGACCAAGGCGGGACTTCTGTAATTTCGTGACTCCCGACCTCTCGGCTCCCCCTCAAAGGAGCACGACGACGGCGGGCCGGGGCAGCAGCCCCCGCCCGCCTTTCGGCGTTTCAGCGGTGTCCATCCTGGCGATACTGATCGCCCTCTTTTCCCTCGTGCCGCTGGGGTACGTGGTGTACATGACGGTGGCAACCGGGTGGGACATCGCCGTCGAACTCATCCTCCGGCCGAGAGTGCTCGAACTGCTCCTCAACACCCTCCTGCTGATGGCACTCGCAGTCCCGCTCTGCCTTCTCCTGGGCGTGGCCGGCGCCTGGCTCGTTGAACGCACCAAGCTTCGCGGTGCCCGGATCTGGGCAGTCCTGCTTGCAGCACCGCTGGCAATACCGGCGTTCGTGAACAGCTACGGCTGGGTTTCGGCCGTCCCATCACTGGGCGGGCTGGTTGCCGGTGTCCTGATTGCCACGCTCTCCTACTTCCCGCTCGTATATATCCCGGCCGCAGCCACCCTCAGCCGGCTGGACCCGGCAATAGAACAGTCGGCAGCGGCATTGGGTCTGGGTGCATGGCGGACATTTTTCCGCGTAGTGCTCCCCCAGCTGCGCATCGCCATGACAGGCGGGGCACTCCTGGTGGGGCTCCACATGCTGGCCGAATACGGAGCCTTCGCGATGATCCGGTTCGATACCTTCACCACCGCGATCATGGTCCAGTACCAGTCCACCTTCAACGGCGCTGCCGGGAACATGCTGGCCAGTGTCCTGGTGTTCTTCTGCCTTCTCCTGCTCCTCGCCGAAGTACGCAGCCGCGGGAATGCCCGGTATGCCCGCATCGGGTCCGGCGCCCAGGCCAAGCCTCTGCGGCTGCCCATGCGTGGTTACCAGGTTCCTGCCCAGCTCTTCCTGTTGGCGCTTACGGCGCTGGCCGTCGGGCTCCCCCTTTTCTTCGTACTGCGCTGGACCGTGGCAGGAGGGGCGGGCATCTGGGCTCCGGATGAGTTCCTGCCCGCCCTCCTGACCACGCTTGGCTACGGCCTGGCAGGAGCCGTGGCTACTACGGTGGTGGCCTTTCCCATGGCCTACCTGGCCGTCCGACGTCCCAGCTGGTTCAGTAAGTCCCTGGAACTTTCCAACTACGTCACCAGTTCGCTGCCGGGCATTGTGGTGGGCCTGGCCTTCGTCACTGTCAGTATCCGGTTGGTCCCGGGGATCTACCAGACGGCCGGCGTGCTGGTGGCAGCCTATGTCCTGCTGTTCCTGCCCCGTGCCCTGGTGAACCTTAGGGCAGGGCTTGCCCAGGCACCGAAGGAACTCGACGAAGCCGCGCAGGCACTCGGCAAGCCGCCGCTGGTCTCCTTTATCCGGGTCACCCTGCGGCTCACGGCGCCGGCGGCCGCGGGCGGCGCCGCCCTGGTGTTCCTGGCCATCGCCAACGAACTCACCGCCACCCTGCTGCTGTCCCCCAACGGAACCCGCACGCTGGCCACCGAGTTCTGGAGCAAGAGCAGCGAGATCGACTATGCCGGAGCCGCCCCGTACGCGCTCCTGATGATCCTGCTCTCCGCCCCCATTACCTACCTTCTCTTCCAGCAGTCCAAGAAAGTGGCCGGCGAGTGACCGAACAATCCCCTCTCCGGCTGCCGGAACCGCGAATCGCGCCGTCCGTGGACACCTCCACCAACAGCCATTTGGAGATCACCGAGGTCACGCGTAACTTCGGCTCCCAGGCTGTGCTCAAGGGCGTCAACCTCTCGGTGGCCAAGGGCGGAACCACCGCTATCGTTGGGCCTTCCGGCTCGGGCAAAACCACCCTGCTGCGGCTGATCGCCGGGTTTGAGCATCCGGCAACGGGCGGCATCTCGATTAACGGAAGAAAGGTAGCCGGTGACGGTGCGTGGGTTCCGGCCCATAAACGGCATATCGGGTACGTGGCCCAGGACGGAGCCTTGTTTCCGCATCTTACGGTGGCCAAGAATGTGGCCTTCGGGCTGGACCAGGCCAAACTGGACGGGGGCCGGCGGGGCGTAGCAGCCAGGGTCCGCGAACTCCTGGAGATGGTGTCGCTGGATCCGGACATGGCGAAGAGGCGTCCGCACCAACTCTCCGGCGGCCAGCAGCAACGCGTTGCCCTGGCCCGCGCCCTGGCCCGTGAACCGGAACTGATGCTCCTGGACGAACCCTTCTCCGCACTGGATGCCGGGCTCCGCGTTGCCACCCGGCGGACGGTTGCCAAGGTGCTGAACAAGGCGGGCGTCACCACCGTCCTGGTCACCCACGACCAGGCAGAAGCCCTCTCCTTCGCCGACCAGGTTGCGGTGATGCGCGGCGGAAAACTCGCACAGATCGGCAACCCGTTTGTCGTCTACACCCGCCCTGCGGACCGCGCCACCGCTGAGTTCCTGGGCGACGCCGTGATCCTGGACGCCTGGATGGAAGGGTCGTTGGCAACCTGCTCCCTCGGGGGTATTCCCGTCCGGCGCCCGCCCGCCCAGGGCCGGGTGCAGCTGATGCTTCGGCCCGAACAGATCCGCATCTCCGAGGACGGCCCCATCCGCGGGGTGGTGGTGGAGACCGACTACTTCGGCCCCGAAACAACTGTGCGGCTGAAGCTTGCGGTTCCGCCTGAACTGGCCAGCGGAACCGACCACCGCTATCCGGGCGGCGGCGAGGTCATCACCATCCGGCACTGGAACGCCTCCCTTGCCCAGCCAGGCATGGAGCTATGCCTGCGGGTGGTAGGCGAAGGCGTGGCCTTCCCCTCCGATTCCTGACCAAGCGGAGGGGAAGGTTTCAGCGATTTGGCCATGAACCCCTGTCAGTCGGTGCGGACCTCGCTGGCTGCAGTTCCGCCGCGATCGGAGTCGGCCCTCACGGACATGACCTGTTGGCTGGGGCCAGGCTTGACCTGGTAGGACCAGTTACCGAGGGAGTTGATCGCGGCCGCACCCAGCCTGCTGGGAGCACGTCCGTAGGAGACATCGTAGATCGTGACCAGCGCCAAACCTGCCGGGACGGTTCCGTTGACTTTAGAGGTGCCCGCGATGGTCATATCCTTCCGGAGGCGGTGCCGTGCGGTGGTGATGGTGAGAACCTCGGTCGGGGCAGCCGGGGGTTCAGCCGTTGGCGTCGCGGTGGCCGTTGCGGTGTCTGTTGGTTCAGGCGTCCCGGTTGGGTCGCCACCGGCGGCCGGTTCAGTCGTTTCCGGTGAGGGCTCGTCGTCCGGTTCCTCCGCCACTACGGGGGTGATCGGATGCGGCTTGGACGCCTCAATCGGATGATTGGGATCGTCCTCATTCGTGTCGATACCCACGCTGAACTGGGCCATCATGTCGTGATCCTCGTGCGGGAGGTTGTGGCAGTGGATCATGTACCGGCCGCGGTGATGCTCGAACTTCATCAGCAGCCGGACCGTCTCGCCCTCGCCGACGTAGACCACATCCTTTGGCCCGCGTTCATAGTTGAAGGGTGCTCTCCCGTTGCGGCTGAGGATCTGGAAGTCCACCAAGTGGATGTGGACTGGATGGAACCACCCACCCGAGCTGTTTTCGATCTCCCAGATTTCCACATCATCCAGGTCCGGGTCTGCCAGGACTTTCCTGTAGCCGCTCTCGACTACCTCGTCCCACGTCATGCCGCCGATGGTCCAGACGTCGTTGTCCCGCTTCACACGCATGCGCCGGGTCTTCACCGACTGGGAAGTCGTCAGGCTCATGGTGGTGCTCGAGGTCAGCAGCGTTGGCAGAACCGTTGCCGCCGGTCCGGACGTATCGACGGGTTCATCAGTCACGTCGAAGGCCATGACCCGGCCCGTGTAGTCGTAGTCAACGTTGTTCTTGTTGGACCCGTTGCGCAGTTCTACACGTTTTCCTGCCGGGTACTTGGAGAAATCAATGAGGACCTCGTACCGCTCTGCACTGCTGTGCCGCCAGGACGTCACCTGCTGTGCCGAGGGCATCAGGCCGCCGTCCGTGGCCACCATGGTCACGGCGTCCCCGGTGCTGAGGGAGAAACGGTAGGAGCGGGAAATGGACGCATTGAGAATGCGGAAGCGGTAAATCCGCCGCTGGACCTTCATGACTGGCCACGGAGCTCCGTTCACCAGGATGACGTCACCCCAGAGGCCGGAGTGGGTGTTGTCGTCATAGCCCAGGAAGCCATTGGCAGCGAACATGGCGTCTGAAACGGTCAGCGGCACATCGAACTGGCCCTGGGGAAGCAGGCTCTGTTCAACGTCGTCATGCAAGTGGTAATGGCCCGCCAGCCCGGAATAGACACTTTGCGACGTGTTGTGGACGGCATGGTCGTGATACCAGAGAGTCCTCGCCGGCTGGAAGTTGGGGTACTCGTAGTCCTTGCAGTAGCCAAGTCCGGTCAGATCGTTGGCGTACCCGTCGAACTGCGGCAGCGAAGCCGACCCGTGCAGGTGGGTGGACGTATCGAGCCGGTACCCCCATTGCGGATGGAGCAGCGGCAGCACATTGTCCATCATCAAGGAGATGCGGTCGCCCTGCTTCACTTTGATGGTGGGGCCCGGGAACGTCCCGTTATAGCCAAGGATGGGTGTGCTCAGCCCCGGCACAATATTGGCCGAGCTGAGCTTCTGCTCAATGCGGTAGTGGTGCCTGGTGTGGCCATCGGCATCCACCGTGCTTTTTGTGGGCGCAAGCACCGATGGGACAGTCAAGGTCCGCTGGTAGGGCTTGGGCATGTTGCGGGGATCCAACCGGCTCGCAGACTTGGCCTCGACCGACCCCAAGGGTACGGCCAGCCCAAAGGCGCCGATGATTCCGATACCACCTATTTGCAATGCCTGACGGCGTGAAATGGACATGGACAAATAGTGGAATGACCACGGTGCAAAAAAGTTGGGGAAAACTGGGGGCCCGGTGATGCCAAGGATTTCCCAAGAGGGCCGCGCCAAGCTGGCATGACGTTAGGGGCCGAGGTGCTGTGGGAACGGGATCAAGGCCAAAGGAGCGGCGGAAGGGACACGATGTCGCTGAGGACACACGTAGTGGCATGGCTGGTGCTGCTGGCGGCCGGGGTGCTGTCGCTGGTTTGGGCCTACACCTTTGGCGGTGGCGCGAACCCGGGCCTGTTGGACCGGGCAGGTCCCGCCGTGGCTTGGGGGCTGCCCACCGCGAAGGTCGTATTCAATCTCGCCAGTGCCGGCACCATTGGAGCCCTGGTGCTGGCCGTCTTCGCACTCCCCCGCCGCGGAACCCCTTACGAACGGGCGCTTCTATGCGCCGGCTGGTCGGCGGTCGCCTGGACCGGGGCTGCCGCGGCACACACCTACGCAAGCTTCCTGCTCCTGGCCAACCTGGCACCTACCACCGGGTTCGGTGCGGAGTTCCTGAACTACCTGACCAGGGTTGACGCCGGCCGTGCAGGTGCCCTGAGCACACTGATAGCCGCGGCCGTGGCGGTGTCATGCTTCCACTTGCGGAACCCCCGCATTCTTGCCCTGACCATCTTTGCCGCCTTCGCCGGCCTCTTGCCGTTGGTCATGAAATCCCACGCGGCCGGCGGCACCGACCATGCCGACAGCACTACCGCACTGTTCGTGCACGCTGCCGCCGCGGCGGTCTGGCTCGGCGGCCTGCTGACGCTGGTAGTACTGCGGCCGGTGCTGCGGGCGGGCCAGCTGGCCGTGACGGTACGACGGTATTCGACGTTGGCGTTGATCGGCTTTATCGCCCTTGTCGTCTCCGGATTCCTGGGCGCCCTCTCGAGAATCAGCTCAGTCGAGGCGCTGCTGAGCCCCTATGGTGTTATCGTCCTGGCCAAGGCCGGGGTGTTCGTCATCCTCGGGCTGTTCGGGGTGCTGCACCGGCGCTGGTCCCTGGGCCGGATCGAAAAGCACCCGGAGCGGGGCGGCAGGCACTTCGCCGCCCTCGCCGTCGTCGAACTCGCAGTGATGGGTGCCGCCTCAGGACTGGCCGCCGCGCTGGCCCGAACACAACCACCGCCGCCAGCCGGGTCCGGAAAGACGTCCGCCGCGGACTTCGCTGCCGGACTGCCCGAGCCTGGCCTGTGGGAATACCTGTCCCGCTGGACCCCGGACCCGTTATGGAGCCTGGCTTGCGGCTTCGCTGTCTTCGTGTATCTCGCCGGGGTACGGCGCCTCCAAACAGGGGGTCGGCCCTGGCCCGCATATCGCACAGTGGCGTGGCTGGCCGGAGTGGCGGTCCTGTTCCTCGTCACGAACGGCGGCGTGCACGTCTACCAGGGCTATCTGTTCAATGCCCACGTGCTGACCCAAATGATGCTCACCGCCGTGGTGCCCTTGCTGCTCGTCCCGGCCGCCCCGCTGACCTTGGCCAAACTGGCCGTCAGGTCCAGAACGGACGGCAGCACGGGGGTCAAAGAGTTCCTGGAACGGTCTGTGAACCCGGTCCTGGCCGCAATGCGCAGGGATCCCATCCTGTCCATCTTTCTCCTCGCAGCATCCCTCCTCGTTACCTACTACACCCCCTTGCTCGAATGGGCAGCAGTGGGACAAATCGGATACAGCACGATGACCGTGCTCACCCTGGTCACCGGCTCTCTGGCCATCGCCGCGCTCACCGGCGAACCGGACCCCGGCACCAGCAGCAGCTCACGACTGTTTGTACTGGCAGGCATTGGCGGAGTCTATGCCTTCGGCGGATGGAAACTCATGGAGCAGGCAGGGGCCATGGAAATGCCCTGGTACACGTCCGTCGGCCAACCTTGGGGACCGTCACCGGCTGCTGCTCCCGAAACGGGCGGCATCATCATGTGGTCCGTCGCAGCCCTATCGCTCGCTGTCACGGCCGCGATGGTCATCTACCGCCGTGGCCGGAGTCCACGCAACCACGTTCCCGGGCAGGCGGACAGCGCAGCACGGAGACCTGCATATGAACACAACGAACTGACTACTCCCACTGCCTGAGCGGTAGCGGCTCACTGGATCCCTCGCTCAGAACCTGGTTACAAGATATGTCCGGGATAGTCCCGGCATGCTGACAGCCGAACCGAGACCATAAATGTCCGAGCACTGGAGGCGGAGATGAATGCAGGCGTACTGCGTCTCGTGCGTCCTCTTGTGGTCACCGGAACCCTTTGGTTCCTGGGGGCCGGCGCGCATGTCCTCGGTGGGGGTGCGCTGCCGGCGGCGGAGACCTCGGCGGCGTTGATTGCACTGGTCCTGATGACCGTCATGCTGGTTCTGGGCCGCCGATTGTCCATGGGGAGAATCGCCGCCGTCGTTGGCATTGGGCAGGGACTGCTTCACCAGGCCCTCAGCCTCCTTTCCCATAAGACTGCCTGCATGCCCTCGCACGGCGGTCCGCAACACACTGCACCCGGCCCGTGCCTGACCGAGGCTTCCGAACCCCTGATGCACGCCGACCTGGGGCCGGCCATGTTGCTGGCCCACGTTCTGGCGGCCGCTGCGACTGCGGCCTTTCTGAGCAGGGCAGAAGCGGCTCTGTGGCGGTTCGTCGCATGGTTTCATTCACTGGCTCAGGCTATCCAGCCGGTCACCATTCTTTGGTACGGACCGCCCCGGCTTGTCCGCGGGTCCGGACCGGTGGCCACTCCCTGGCGGAACCACCGTACTGACGACATCCGGGGGCCGCCGGCGCACCGCGTCCCCCTCGCCCGGCCTGTCTAAGTGCCAGGCAGGTGAAGGGACACGCCCGCCGTCAATCCCCCAATCCGCCGCCCGCCATCCCTTCCGATCCCGGGCGGCACCCAGCGAAGGACTTTCCCATGAAAACCAAGACCCCGTCTCCCCTCAAGGTGGCTGCCATTGGGGCAGCCACGGCCACTCTGATGACGTTCGGCCTCGGTGCGGCCTCTGCCCATGTGACCGTAACTCCCGATGCACCCGCGGAAGGCGCCTCCACGCAGGTGACGTTCAGGGTTCCCAGCGAGTCCCAGACAGCCAAAACCACAAAAATCAAGGTGGATCTGCCAACGGCTACCCCGTTCACATCGGTCCGGGTGAAGCCCGTCCCGGGTTGGACCGCTGAGGTTGTCAGAGGAGCGTTGCCCCAGCCGGTGACCGTGAATGGAGCCACCATCACCGAGGCACCCTTGTCCGTGTCCTGGACCGCCAACGACGCAGCAACCCAACTAACAATCGATCAATACCAGATGTTCTCGATGCATGTCGGGCGGCTTCCACAGTCCGGTACCACCGTAATGCTGCCGGTGGCCCAGTCCTACTCCGATGGCAGTGTCCGGAACTGGGACGATCCTGTGGTCGAGGGCCAGGGAGAACCCGAGGACCCTGCACCATCCTTTGTGACCACTGCTGCCGCCGGGCCGGCACAACACGGCCACGCCGAAACAACTGCTGCAACCCAAGCCACTGAAACGGTGGCCTCGGTGAACCCGGATGCGCCAGCGTCCGGGCTGATCTGGGCGGCCTTGGCGGCCGGGCTGCTCGGACTCGCCGCCGGCGTTGCCGCGTTCTTCCGCTCGCTGGGGACCAAGAAGAGCTGACCAAGCTTACCGCCAAGCCCCTGCCCGGCGTCGTCCCCACCTTCGGGAGGACAGCGCCGCGCAGGGGCTTCGTGCGTCCACACGTCGATGCAAAAGACCCAGGTCTGCCCGCTCCCAGGGAATTTTTAGGAAACAGCGCCGCGGGCGCAACCAACCCCGGGCAGCTCTGGATCGAATCCAGCCTGGAAGGCTCGGCAGGTCCTCAATAAATGAAGTCTGGAGGTTTATACGCGTTCTCGGTAGTCATGCAGGATCCGGTCCTGCACTGAGTTCGACGAGTGTGACGCTAATTCGGCAGCGATTCTTTTCTCTTCTGTTGCCGGAACGAGTTCACTATCAGTGGAGACACAAAAGGGCCTGGGGCCTTCACCCTGTATATCAAACCTAGGTAGCCCGCAACACCGCTGAGTCCTGGCTGGACGCTTTGGCAGCAAGGTGCCGGCCGGCGAAGCGGAGGGCGGGCGCGGCCACGCCGAACGTCGCGGTGACAGAGGTTCCGGCCCCGGGTGCTGAGCGCACTTCGAAGGTGCCGCCGGCCTGCTGAATCGTGTCCCCGAGGATTCTCAGGCCGAAATGTCCTTCAGCCCGGGGTTCGTTCGGGTCGAAGCCGACGCCGTCATCGGAGACAGTGAGCTGGGTGCGCTGGCCTGCCTGCCAGATCCGGATTCCGACCGACTGCGCGGAGGAATGCTTACTGACGTTGGCCAGGGCTTCCCGCGCCACGCGATAGAGCAGGACTGCCCGGTCCCGGTCGAGCACGAGCTTGTCCGGGATTTCAACGGTGAGGTCTATTCCGCGCTCCACCAGGGGCGCCTCCAGCCTGGTCAGGGAAGCCTGAAGCCCCAGCTCCTCCAGGTCGGGCGGATAAAGTTCGGTGGTCATGGCCCGCAGGGTGCGGATATTGTTCTGGAGCATCGTCCGGGCATTCGTGAAGACCGGCTGGAGCTCAAGCGGGCCGCGACGCTCCTCTGATTCCAACGCGTAGGCGAGCCCAGACAAGTCCTGGATCACCTCGTCGTGGAGCTCGCCGGCGATCTGGCGGCGCTCCTGGTCCGACGCCTCAATGGCATTCCGCAGCGATGCGTTGCGTGCCGCCTGATGGACCTGCATTCTCCGGGCCAGACGGACGGCCGGAACCAGTTGCGTCAGCTGGAGGACCGCCAATGACAGCGCCATCGGCGGGACCATTCCCATCAGGACTGCCTGTTGTTCGAGGCGGACTCCGTCGCCGGACGAGTATGTTTCGAAGATCATCGGGGCCCCACTTTGGGAAGCGGAGCGGGCGTAAACTTCCACGAGTTCGCCGGAGTTGGCCTCAAACTCGTTTTCTTCCGCAGTCTGGGTTTCAAAGGTCGCCGTCGCCGGCCCGCCTTCAAGAAGCTCGCGCGCCCATTCCTCGTGGCCGAAATCCTGGCCGATGAGCGACTCGACATCCGAGTAGACCACACGGCCGTTCTCGTTCCATACCTTAATCCTTAAGACGCCGCTCTCAGCCAGCCACGGCTCCAGGCGCTGATCGAGCAGTTCCAGCGCAGCGGGATCGCGGGCAAGGAGCTTGTCCGTAATCAGCGGCCCCACCACGTTATCGGCCAGGCGTTGGGTGATGTCCCTGGCATTGGCCAGGGCGTGCCGTTCGGCTTCGGCGCGGACCCAGAAGGAAATGGGGGTGGCCACCAGGACGAGGGCCGCGAAACCGGCAATGAGGAAACGGGCAACGGCTGCCCGGACCTCGCGCCGCTCTGCGGCGTCATGGGCAATGGTGGCGGCGTGGGCAGGCTCCCCCACAAAAAGATTGCGCACAGTGGCTCCGCCGGTCACTGCCCCGAAGACGCAGACGGGACGGTGCTCCCCCACCTGGCCACCAGGGACGGATTCACGATCATGTTCCCGGCGTGGGCGTGCCTCAGGGTGTCCAGCATGACTCCCAGGGCGCCGTCTTTCGGGAGGAACCCGCAGATGCCCATGCGGGCGGCCTCACGCAGCGCTTCCTGCGATGGGTTGCCCGTCAGCATCACGATGCGGGTTTCCGGCGCTTCGGAGAGGATTCGCTCGGCAGCGTTCAGTCCGGAGCCGTCAGGAAGGTACAGGTCCATGATGACGACGTCGGGCCCGAGGTCCCGGAACATGGTTACGGCGGATGCCACTGACTTCGCCGCTCCCACGCTCTGCAGGTCCGGTTCGCGGTCCAGCGCCCCGGCCAACAGGTCGGAAAACGTGGTGTGGTCATCAACGATCAGGATTCGCAGGCGTCCCGTTTCCTGCCTGGGCACCGCATCCTGCTGGGTCATCACCGCAACGGGACCACTGTCCGTGGCCCCGTGGATGGGGCGCAGGGGCTCCGCCTGCCCGGGAACTGCCGCGGTGCTCCTCAGGAGCCTGGCTTGTGCCTCCCTCAGCGCCGGCCCCGGGGCGCAGCCCAGTTCATGGTCGATGATTTTGCGGCAACGGTCATAAGCCCTTAGGGCCTCCGTGTTCTCGCCGTTCTGCTCAAGGCCGAGAATCAACGCCGTCCAGGCCCGTTCGTTGAGGGGATCCTCCTTGACCGCCGCACCGCCCCAGGCGATGGCCTTAGTCAGTTCCCCGACGGCGAGCGCGGTTTCTGCAGCCATGACGCGGGCAAGGCTCACCTGCGCTGCATGGGTGGCCCGCTCCTCCTCTGCCCATGCCGGCAGCAGCTCGTCCCCGAGGAGCGGAGCGGAAGCCAGGTCAAGAGCCTCGGTCAGCAGTGCCAGTGCCGCAACGGGCTCCGCCTGTCCGGCCATTTTGGTCAGCGTCTCGAAGCGGTCCAAATCAAGCGCCACCATTGACCGGTCTATGGCATAGCCGCCGGTAACCGTCCGCAGCGGACCGCTTCGACCGGTGCCGGGCTGCAGGTGGCGCCGAAGGACACTGACATAACTTTCAAGGGTAGGCAGTGCAACGGCCGGGTGGTTGCCGCCCCACAGCAAATCCATCAGCCGGGTCTTCGACACTGCCGTGCCGAAATTCATCAGGAGAATTTCGAGTACCTGGCGGGGCTTGGGCCCGCCCAGGTCATTGGCACTCAGTTCTGTGTCGCCGCGTCGAATGGTCAATGGGCCGAATACCGAAATCTGAAGCGCCGGCGTCTGTGGCGATGCTCCAGGAACAAGGCCTTCCTGGCCAGTGTTGTTTGGCAGTTCCAAAGTAATCACGAAGATTCCCCCAAGTCGTCCGGTGGTGCGTGATCTTCATTGAAGTGGCAAGCAAACACCCGAACAACAGTGTCCAGTACTCGCTTCCGGTACCCCGGAGTACTTGGTACTACTTGCCGTACGCAGAATCCGGGCGGCAGAACCTCGAGCAGGTCCCTGAGGGCAGCAACCGTGCTGGAAGCGTTTACGCAGGTGAGCCCAAAGGGGCGGCACCGGCGGCAGACATTGGGAAAAGCCTAGGTAGCACGGCGCAAGCGGCACTTCCGCCGTCAAAGCTTTCCCCAAGCGGGCCTACCTAATTTAGGAGAAACACGTAAATCCCCTAAGCACCATGCCAGTATGACGGGACAGAAATGACACCGCGGACCGTGATGACGGACAAAGTTTCCGCCGGGATGCGCACCACGCCGCTTAACCAGCGCTGGCGCGTTGTCCGGGCAGAACTTCGCACCGTCCGCTTTCGGGTACTGGCCACGGTCCTGGCGTTCCTGGCCGCCGGGTTGCTCGTCACCGGCATCACCACGCTCGCCCTGGACCTCCGCGCCCTCAACAGCCGCGTCAGCGGGGAGCTCCTGCTTCAGTCCGCCCGGCTGCAGAACATCGTGCACCAAGGTGCACCGGGGGGAGGGCCCTTCACCTCCCTCGATGAGCTGTTCACCGTGTTCCTCCAGGGTGACGCTCCCGGCAGGTACGAATCGGTGATGGCCACCATAAACGATGGCAACACGTTCCTGCCCGCCGGTGAGCAGCCGAGCAACCTCGCTACTCCCGCACTGCTTGAAACAGTGCACGCCCAGCACATTGAAAACCGCACCGTTTTCCACGACACAGCAATGGACGGCCGGACGGTGCGTCTGGCCATTACCTCTGTATCACTCGGCGAGGGAGGAAGCAGCGGGTTGTTGGTGGCAGCAAATGAGGTCGGGCGCCAGCGGGAGCAAATGCTGGCATCCTTTGGCACCTTCGCGGTGGCCTCGCTGGCCACGTTGCTGCTCGCGGGTGGCGTGGGTTTCGCAGTGACAGGCCGCCTGTTTGTCCCTGTCCGGCGCTTGCGCCAAGCCACGGAATCCATCACTTTTGAAGACCTGAGCAGCCGTGTCCTCGTCCCGTCGGGCGATGACGACGTTTCCCGGCTGGCGACCGACTTCAACCGCATGCTCGACAGGCTGGAAAAGGGCATCGCGGACCAGCGCCGGTTCGTGGACGATGCCAGCCATGAGCTGAGAACACCGCTGACCATCATTGGCGGCCATCTCCAGCTACTCCAAGCAGGCGACCCCAAGGATGTCAGCGAGACCCAGGTGCTGCTACTGGAGGAACTGGACCGGATGCAGTCCCTCGTGGATGAACTCCTGTTGCTGGCCAGAAGCGGCCGCCCGGACTTCGTCCGTCGGGACTGGATCGACGCCGATTCCTTCCTCAAGGCGGCCATGGACAGGGTCAGGGTCCTGGCGGACCGCCGGTGGCAGATCGAACAGCTGCCCGGCGGCCACATTCGCGCCGACCGCAACCGTCTCACCCAGGCCGTGGAACAACTGGCAGCCAACGCAGTACAGTCCACCCGGCGGCATGACGTTATTACCCTTGGTGCCGCCTGGACCGGGACAACCGGTGGCACGGCACCGCTTGGGGAACCGGACCCAGCCCTTGGCAGCCTCGAAATCTGGGTTGCTGACACGGGTTGCGGAATCAGCCCCGCGGACCAGGAGCGGATCTTCGAGCGCTTCGCCAGGGCCGGGGTATCGCGCGGCAAAGAAGGATCGGGCCTTGGGCTGCCGATCGTCAAGGCCATAGCCGAAGCACACAGCGGAACACTGCGGGTCACTTCGCACATCAATGAAGGCAGCCGGTTCGTTCTTTCACTCCCGGGAGGAGCACCATGACACGGATATTGATCGCCGACGACGAGCCCCGGATCGCGAGTTTCATCACCAAGGGACTGACAGCAGCCGGGTACACCACCTCCTCGGTGGAGGACGGCATCCGGGCCCTGGACTACGGCAGCTCCGGTGAGTTCGACCTCCTCATCCTGGACATCGGCATGCCCCGGATGGATGGCTTCGCCGTGCTTTCGGCTTTGCGCGCCATGAAGTGCACCGTTCCGGTAATCGTCCTGACGGCCAAGGATTCGCTGGAGGACACCCTGGCAGCGCTCGACGGCGGCGCGGACGACTACATGACTAAACCCTTCAGGTTCGAGGAGCTGCTTTCGCGGATCCGCCTGCGGCTGCGGGACAAACCGGGGGTTCCGGAGGCACCAGGCCCAACCAGCGGCGACGTCACCCTTGACGTGGACCTGCGCAGCGCCACGGTAGGGGGCCGGACGGTGCCGCTGTCCGCCCGGGAATTTGCCATGGCCCGGGCGTTCGTGGAAAACGAGGGCAGGCTGCTCACCCGCGAGCAGCTGCTGAGCCGGGTGTGGGGATACGACTTTGACGGGTCCTCCAACGTGGTGGACGTCTACGTGGGCTACCTGCGCAACAAACTCGGGCCAGAACGGTTTTTGGCGGTCAGGGGTGCCGGTTACCGCTTCGTGGCTGCCACCGCTGCCCTGCCCCGAACCTCCTCCAGCACATGAGAGGTCTCTCATTAAAATCTCATACCCCTCTCACCGCGGCCCGGCAGAGTGGGAACACAAACCAAGAAAGGCGAGTTCGATGAAGAATTTCTGGTACCTCCCTATCGCAGCCGCAGTAGGCGTTACAAGCCTTACGGTCTGGGGTCAGGCCAACGCCGGCCCACCCCCTGAAGTCTCCCCCGGCGTGGTGATAACGGCGGACGTAACATCCGGCAGCGGCACCGCCAAAACCGATGACCGGGCAGCCGTGCTTTCCACTCCATCCCCCACCACCGGCATCACCGCGATCCCTGGGCACACAACCCAGGAAACGCAGCTGGTCCCCGCCGAGCCGCAGACCTACGCACCGGTGCCACCCGCCAGCCCCACGCACGAGGCCTTCGACGACAAAGGCGGCCTCAGGGCAGACAACCTGTCCGACGACCCGCCCGGTGACGACAAGGGCGGCCTCAGGGCAGACAACCTGTCCGACGACCCGCCCGGTGACGACAAGGGCGGCCTCAGGGCAGACAACCTGTCCGACGATCCGCCCGGTGACGACAAGGGAGGCCTGCGGGACGACGACGTGTCGGACGACGCTCCGGGCGATGACAAAGGCGGTGACCGGTAGCGCCTGACAACACACAACAAGGTTTTCCCTAGGGAACCCCTGCAGCATTGCCTTGTTTCGCCGACCCACTGGGGCGTCGGCCCTACAGGGAGCAGATCGCAGGATGAAGTCCTCAGCGCGCAAGCCAGCACACTCACCTCAACACAACAGCCTCCGGCTGCTTGCTGCATCGGGGGCGGTGGCGTTGGCCGCGTCCATGGGCCTGCCGCCGATCGCTGCAAACGCGGTGCAGGCTCCGGTGGGCGCCGGCTTCACCGTGACGCCTGCAGACCTGTCCTTCATCCTGAAACAGATCAAGATCGCCGAAGCGCACGTAGCCAACACCACGTCAGAGACCGGGCCGTGCGGTGCCCTGGTGGGATCCGGCCCCAACCAGCTTGCCAGCCCGCTGCTGTCTCACGGGCTGCGCACAGTTGACGGAAGCTGCAACAACCTCCAGCCCGGCCAGGAGTCCTTCGGCGCGTCGGACCAGGTGTTCACGCGCCTCGGCTCCAAGTCCTTCACAGCCGCGGAAAGCGGCTCCTTCGGCGGGCCTCCCGCGGCCACGAGCTACACGCAGAAGTCAGGAAGCGTCTTCGATTCCCGGCCGCGCACCATCAGCAACCTGATCGCCGATCAAACGTCCACCAACCCGGCAGCCGTGGCTGCGGCGGGGTTCCCGGCGCGGACGCAGGGCAACGAGGGCGTGGTGCCCTGCACCACCGACCCCGCGCCCGAGGCGACTCCCCCGGTGAAAGCCGCCCCGGACGGCTGCGTCCCCTCGCACAACACGCTGTTCATCCCCAACGTCACTACCGACGTCGGACTTTCACCGCCTTACAACTCCCTGTTCACCCTGTTCGGGCAGTTCTTCGACCACGGCATCGACCAGACCGTCAAGGGGGGCGGCACGGTCTATGTTCCGCTCAAGGCCGATGACCCGCTGATCGCAGGGCCGGACCACGTTTTCGGCAACGCCGATGACCTCAATCCGCGCATGCGTTTTATGGTCCTGACCCGAGGCCAGAACCAGCCGGGCGAGGACGGCAAGCTGGGGACCGCGGACGATGTCCAGGATGCCCTGAACACAAATTCGCCGTGGGTTGACCAGAGCCAGACCTACTCCTCGCACTCCTCACACCAGGTTTTCCTGCGCGAGTACGCCGACAATGCGGCGCGCCGTCCCGTTTCAACAGGCGCGATGCTGGGCGGCGCAGAGGGCACACGGACGGCCGGCGGCATGGCCACCTGGGCTGACACCAAAAGGCAGGCACGTGAACGGCTCGGCATCCAGCTCCTGGACAAGGACGTCCTCAACGTCCCCATGCTCGCGGCCGATGCCTACGGAAAGTTCATCCCCGGGCCAAAGAACGGGCTCCCGCAGTTCGTAACCCAGTCCGGCCTGGTGGAGGCAGACCGTGCCGCCAATGGCGGGCTGGGAACCCTCGTCCCCCAGGACGTGCTGTACTTCAATACTCCTTTCCTGACAGACATCGCGCACAACGCCGACCCGTCACCGCAGGACGCCGACCATAATCCGGCCACACCGCCGGCAGCGCCGGGCGCGGACGGGGACGATGCGGCTTCCGCCGATTTCGCTGCCCAGGCTCCGGGCACTTACGACGACGAGATGCTGAACGCGCACTTCATCGCCGGCGACGGCAGGGTCAACGAGAACATCGGGTTGACCGCCATTCACCAGGTCTTCCACTCCGAGCATGACCGCATGGTGGCCGACATCAAGCGGGTTCTCGGCAACGACACCTCTGCCCGGGGCGTGGCCGCCTTGGCCGAGTGGAAGCTGGCCGAAGGAGCAGACGGCTGGAACGGCGAGCGGCTCTTCCAGGCCGCGCGGTTTGTCACGGAGATGGAGTACCAGCACCTGGTGTTTGAGGAGTTCGCCCGGAAGATCCAGCCCGCGATCAATATCTTTGAGCCCTTCGCTTTTGCCCAGACGGACATCAACCCCGCGGTCAGCGCCGAATTTGCCCACGCGGTGTACCGCTTTGGCCACTCGATGCTCACGGAAACCATTTCCCGCCGCAACGAGGACAGCCCGGGAACGGACAACGTGTTTGGAACGTCCGACGACGTCCGGGGCTCCCAGAATGACGTGTCCCTTCTCGAGGGGTTCCTGAATCCGCCCGCCTACGCGGACGGAGGCCCAGCAGGTCCCCTGACGTCCGAAGAAGCCGCGGGCAGCATCATCATGGGCATGTCGGACCAGGTGGGCAGCGAACTGGACGAGTTCGTCACCGATACGCTCCGGAACAAGCTGCTGGGACTCCCCATGGACCTGGCGGCGATCAACCTGACGCGTGCCCGGTCCGAGGGCCTGCCCACGCTGAATAACCTGCGCCGGGAGATCCATGGCGCCACCAATGACAGCCAGCTTAAGCCGTATACCAACTGGATCGACTTTGGCGAGAACATCAAGCACCCGAAGTCCTTGGTCAACTTCGTGGCCGCCTACGGCAAGCACCCATCGATCCTCGAAGCCACCACAATGGAGGCCAAGCGAACAGCAGCCCGGCTGATCGTCAGCCCGGACGCCCTGGCCGGCGAGGTAGCGCCGGAGGACGCCGTGGCCTTTATGAACAGCACGGACGCCTGGGCCAACAACGGAAGCGCGTCGGCCACCGGCCTCGACGAGATCGACCTGTGGATGGGCGGCCTGGCCGAACGTACCAACCTGTTCGGCGGCCTGCTCGGCAGCACCTTCAACTACGTCTTCGAGAGCCAGATGACCGATCTTCAGAACGGTGACCGGCTGTACTACCTGGCGCGCACGCCCGGCATGAACCTGATGGCGCAGCTTGAAGGAAACTCCTTCGCGGAGATGATGATGCGCAACACCAACGCCCAGGCGCTGAAGGCCGACGCCTTCGCCACCGCTGACTGCAAATTTGAACTGAAGAACCTCAACGGAACCGCCCAGGGCTTCGCCTCCGCCGGTAACGCCGTCGCCGACGATCCCGCATCGGAATGCAACGAGTCCGCGCTGCTGATCCGCATGCCGGACGGCACCATCAAGTACCGGGCCTCCAACTCGGTGGACCCGGCCGGCATCAACGGCCAGGCCGTGTACAACGGCTCCGTCAACGCTGACCGCATCCACGGCGGTGTGGACAACGACACCATGTGGGGCGGCCCTGACAAGGACGTCATCGAAGGCGGCGACGGCGCCGATACCGTTTTGGGCGGCGACGGCAACGACATCATCACCGACCTGGCCGGCGACGACATCCTGAAGGGCGGGCCGGACGATGACGCGATCGACGGCGGCCCGGGGCTGGACCTGCTCCTCGGCGGGGACGGAAAGGACTTCATCAACGGCGGAGCGAACTCGAATGAGACCTTCTCCGGTGAAGATGACGACTTTGTGATCGCCGGTGAAGGCCTGGACGCCGTGTTCGGCGGCGGCGGAAACGACTGGGCCGAAGGCGGCGATGGCCCGGACCTGCTGATCGGCGACTCCAGCAACCTGTTCTTCCTGGACGACTCGCAGAAGCCGGGCAACGATGTCCTGGTGGGACAGGGCGGGGACGACGACTACGACATGGAAGGCGGGGACGACGTCGGCATTGCCGGACCGGGCGTGGAGAAAGTGGCCGGCGCCTCCGGCTACGACTGGGAAACCGGCCTCTACGATCCGCAGCCGCAGGACGCTGACCTTGACCTTCCGATCGAGCCCCTGGACATCCTGCAGGTGGGTGTCCGTGACAGGTACAACGAGGTGGAAGCGCTCTCCGGCGGTCCCCTCGACGACACGCTCCGCGGCGATGACCGCATTCCCAAGACCATGGGCGGCGCCGGCTTCATCGGCTGCGATGCCCTGGACCAGGCCGGCGTGGACCGGATCAAGGGACTCAACGAGCTGATCCCGTCCCTGCCCACTCCCCTGGCCGACGTCGTCAACGCCTCCGCCTCCAAGGAATGCCCGGTGTTGACCGGACCGCAGGTCTGGGGCGAAGGCAACATCCTCCTGGGCGGCGGCGGCAGCGACCTCCTCGAGGGCCGCGGCGCCGATGACATCATCGACGGCGACCGCTACCTCAGCGTCCGGCTCAGCGTCCGCACCGACGCCACCAACGCGGCCACTGAAATCGGCAGCGCCACGGGAATGAACACCCAGTACCAGCGCAATGCCGACGGCACCCCCACCGGCCCGACGCTCCAGCAGGCGGTGTTCGCAGGGACGGTGGACCCTGGCAACATCATCGTTGTCCGGGAGCTCCTCACCTCTGCCGAAGGAACCGACACCGCGTACTTCTCGGACTTCGAGTTCAACTACACCGTCACCACCACCGGTGGCGACGGCACCATGGGCTCGCCAGGATCCGTTACCACCGTCCAGCACAACAGCGGTGAGCACGGCACGGACACGCTTCACAACATCGAACAGCTCCTCTTCGGCGACGGAACCGACGGAGTGGACGACGACGGCGAGAACGAGGTGGAGGACGGCGTCGACGAGGTTGAGGACGAGGTGGAGGACGACGTCGACGAAGGAACCGACGACGACGCCGGCGAAGGGACCGACGACGACGCCGGCGAAGGGACCGACGACGGCACCGGGGACGAGGTGGACGAAGGCACCGACGCCGGGGTCAATGACGGGGTGGATGTCATTCCGGGCGACGGCGAGGTTGTTGTGATCGTCACGCCGACGCCGGACCCCGCGCCCGGTCCCGGAACCACACCGGTGAACCCGGCACCGATCGACCAGACGCCCGTGGACCCCGCACCCGTCGACCAGACACCAGTGGACCAAACACCCGTGGCCCCGGTCGAACAGACACCAATCGACCAAGCGCCAGCGGACCAGACGCCAGTAGATCCTGCCCCGGTGGATCAGGCACCCACGGACCCCGCCCCCGTCGAGCAGACCCCGGTCGACCAAACACCCGCGGACCCCGGGCCGGTCGAGCAGACACCAGTGGACCAAACACCCGTGGAGCAGACACCGGTGGACACGGCCCCGGTCGAGCAGACCCCTGTCGACCAAACACCCGCGGACCCAACACCCGCGGACCCCGCACCCGTCGACCAAACACCCGTCGACCAAACCCCAACGGACCCCGCACCAGTGAGCCAGGACCCTGCGGCGTGGACCGGAGGCTTCCTGCTCCGGACCGTCGATTCCACGGGGACACAGGTGGGAGAAATCCTGACTGCTGAGCCGGGTGCCACAAGCATCGTGGTCCGGGACCTGGAAAACGGTGCCGCTTACCGGTTCCAGGTTGCCCCGGCCAATGGCAGCAGCGTTCCCGAGTTCTCCGATTTGAGTGAGGTTGTTGTTCCCGGTGCCACGGAGGACGAGCGCCGCATCTTCAACCCCTTCACGGCAGGACCCGGGACGGAACCGGCCCAGGTACCCGGCGTAGCACCGTTCGGCGGCGCGCTCGGTACCGCCACGGCCGTCTCCCTCGCGGCGCTGGCCAGGTACATTGTGACCGATCCGGCCACCGCGGTCCTCGCCCTCACTACGGGCGGCCTGCTGGCGGTCTGTGCCCTGCTGGGGTACAAGCTGTACCGTTCCCGGGCTGTCACCAAGAAGGAAGCGGCAAAGGAACTCACCGAGGCCTGAGTAACCGGAGCCCGGCCATTGCCAAAGGTGGCCTGCCGTCAACGTGGGGGCAGGCCACCTTTGGCGCGTCACCCGGGAGATTAGGAAACTCCAAGGTTTGCGGCACGAGGTTCCTCCAAGTGGCCGGGGCGGGCAAAACGGTTGCCCGGGAAGGCGGCGGACGGACAATTTGCCGGACGGAAGTTGTCCTTCGAGGAGTGATCAGAATGGTCCTTCAAGCAGCACGGTTCAGCCGCATCACCACGGCAACAGGACTCTTTAGCCGGTGCGGCCGGCATGCTCCTCGGAATGGCTCTCAGTCCCTGGGAGCCTGAGGAAAGCGCTGCCAGCATGATCCAGACCATCAGCGCCGCCCACCCGGTCCAGCGCGAGGTTGCCCCGCTCTTCCTCCATTACGGCTTGGTCTTCCTGTCCATCTCCGTGCTGCAGCTGCTGCCCGTGGTCCGCCACCGGGCCGTGCTGTGGGGGCAGATTCCGGGGCTCATTGGTGTCTACGTGGGACTCCCGCTGTTCCTCCTGGTCCTTTGGCGCAACCACGTCATCCCGTGGTGGCCGGTCGCGGCCGTAGCGGCCTTCATCATCGCGTCCCTGGTCCTCCCGGCCCAGCGGTGTGCTGTCCGACCAGGGCGGCCGGCACCCTAATGTTATTTCGCGCCGGACAGCAGGGTGCCTTGGACTGCCGTCAAAGGCACAGCGCCGAAGTCCCGGGAGTCAATGGACACACCGCGGTTGTCCCCCAACACGAAGACGCTTCCGGCGGGCACCTTTTCGGGGCCGAAGTACGTTGCGTCGATGCGGCTGTGGTCGATGAACGGTTCCGGTACCGCGACGTCGTCGACGTACAGCTCGGAATCACGGATGGCAACGGTCTGCCCCTCCTTGGCGATGACGCGTTTGATGGCAGTTTGTCCGTCAACGGGGCTGGTGAAAGCCACCACCACGCCGTTCTGGATCCAGCCCGCCACGGCAGCGGGCTTGTACAAAAGCACCACGGAACCAGACTGAATGGTGGGCTCCATACTGTCCGAGGACACGGTGAACGGCTCCACCAGCCACGCGCGGATG
The DNA here is from genome assembly GCF_042879835.1 of Pseudarthrobacter sp. NPDC058329. NCBI lineage: Bacteria > Bacillati > Actinomycetota > Actinomycetes > Micrococcales > Micrococcaceae > Pseudarthrobacter > Pseudarthrobacter sp. NPDC058329. The sequence continues at coordinate 203,163 of NZ_JBHVZR010000006.1, read as the reverse complement.
GCAATAATGGCCAGGGCCGGAATCAGTGCCACCACAAGGAGCCGGGGCCAGCGGCCTCTGGCTAGCCCCGCTGGCAGCGGGAGGATGCGACGGCCCGGGAGCCGCCGCCTGCCGTGGCGCTTTACCTGTGTGGTATTCAATCGTTGTCTTCCTGGTCGTCCCATTCAGCTTTGGCCGCTGTCATGGGATCGTTGTCGTCCACGTCAGTGGCTGCCAGGCCCACCCGGAACTGGGCCATCATGTCGTGGTCCTCGTGCGGCAGGTTGTGGCAGTGCATCATGTACAGGCCCTTGTGGGGCGTGAACTTCATTAGCAGCCGTACGGTCTCGCTCTCACCGACGTACACCACGTCCTTCGGGCCGCGCTCGTAGGCGAAGGGGGCCTTCCCGTTGCGGCTGAGGACCTGGAAATCCACCAGGTGGATGTGCAGCGGGTGGAACCAGCCACCCGACTTGTTCTCGATTTCCCAGATCTCTACCGAGTTGACTGCCGGATCGGCGACCACCTTTTTGTACCCACTGGCGATGACGTCCTGCCAGCTGTCGTCGTTGATGGTCCACAGGTTGGTGACGTCGTTCCGCTTAACCCGGAATTGGCGTGTCTTCACAGACTGCTTTGCGGTCAATGACATCGCTTCGCTGCCGGTCAAGGTGGTGGGAATCCGGTTCCACGTGGGATCGGAGGTGTCCACCGGCTCGTCCGTGACGTCGAAGGCCATGATCTTGTTGGTGAAGTCGTAGTCCACGTTGTTTTTGTTGGACAGGTTCCTTAGCTCAACGCGCTGCCCAGTCTTGTACTTCCGGAAATCGATCAGGACCTCATACCGCTCAGCCCCGGCGTGCCGGTAGTTGGCAACACTCTGCGCCGCCGGCATCAGGCCTCCGTCCGTCCCCACCACAATCAGGGGATCCCCGGTGCTGAGCGTGGGCCGCAGTGAGCGTGAGATGGACGCGTTCAGAATCCGGAAGCGGTACACACGCTTCTGTACCTTCATAACGGGCCATGGCCTGCCGTTGACCAGGATCACGTCGCCCCAGAGGCCGGAGTGGGTGTTGTCGTCGTAACCCAGTGAACCGTTCGCGGCGAACATAACGTCGTTGATGGTCAATGCCACGTCGAAGCGGCCCTGCGGGAGCAGCTGCCGTTCGATGGGGTCGTGCATGTGGTACTGCGCGGCGAGGCCCGAATAGGCGTTCAGTGCGGTGTAGTGGACGCCGTGGTCGTGGTACCAAAGGGTGCGGGCCGGCTGGAAGTTGGGGTAGTGGTAGTCCTTGTAGAACCCCGGGTAGGTGATGTCGCTGGCGTAGCCGTCATACTGCGGCAGGGACGCCGACCCGTGCAGGTGGGTGGATGTGGAAAGGGCGTGTCCGTCCAGCGCATGCTGTGCGGGAAGGTGGTTGCGGACCCTCAGCACAGCTTTGGTGCCCTGGTCCAGGCTGATGGTGGGCCCCGGGAACAATCCGTTGTAGCCGAGGATAGGTGTGGTCAGCCGGGGCAGGATGTTGGCCGTAGCGGCCTTCTCTGTCACCTGGTAGTAATTGACGGGGAGCCCGTCCTTGGGATCGATGCCGGTGGACGAGGGCTTCAGGAATGGTGCCTGGTAGAACTCTGACTGGAAGGGCCGTGGCATCTCCCGGTCGCTGAGCCGGCTGGCCGACTTGGCTTCCACCGATCCTGTGGGCAACAAAGCGCCCCCTGCTCCGAGGACGCCCAGGCCCCCGATCAACAAAACCTGACGGCGTGAAATTGTCATGGTTAACCTCCTTTACTGGCTACGCTCACTGTGCCGAACCCAGCTTGTAAATTTCCTGCGTGTAATTCCCCAAGTCCTTGGAGAAACCCTGACCACGGCTGCACGCCGCATTTCGTCAACGGAGGCTTGAGTCATTCTTGCGGCATCCTTGACCCGTTCTGCCGGAGCCCTTGAGCCTGGGGGTGCACACTGATTTGTGTAAGGCCGGAAGCGCAACGCAGTTGCATCTGGGACCTGGGGCCCGGAACGCCAAGGCCTTTATGGGGGACAACAGAGGTCTTAATGCTTGGCGGTGTCGAGAAGCCGGCACCGCCAAGCAGGCCTCTTTGTATGAATGCACGTAGCGGCAGCGCTGAACCGTCGCCAGTAGGTAGTTGTTGCAGAAAAGCGAGTACTCGCTACTCGTGTGCTTCCCCATCCCCGCCCCGTAACGTCCTGAGGAGCGTCGCAGGAGACATTCTTCAAACGTTTCGACTGTTCAGGGGGAACAGACTATGGGGACAAATACACGGGTGCGGAAGCTGCACCATCATGCCGGGGCCGATGACGGAGGCGGCGGGACAGCGTGGTTCCGCAATAAGTCATCGGCCCCTACTACGTCCAGGCTTCCTGGATTTCTTTCGACCCGCTCCAGAGCCTAGGGCTGTGGACCTGTTGGCGAAAGGACAGCCGTGACTCAGGAGGACGGCCAAACATTGCCCCTGCTGGACAGTTCAGTACTGGACAGGCTGCACCTGGAACTGGACTCCGACGAAGGCGTCTGGAGGGTATTCATTCAGGACTTCATCGCACACCTGCCAGCCCGGATGGAAAGGCTCCGGATGGCTCTGACCACCGGGGATGTTGTAACCGCAAAGGATGCGGCACTCAGCCTGAAAACCTCAAGCCAGATGGTGGGCGCGGAAAGGTTGGCTGGCCTTGCCCTTGACGTCGAGCGGTCCCTGCGGTTCGACCCCACGGAGGGCGATCCCTTCGTTGTCCTGCCCCGCATTGCAACAACCCATCTCATGGGGATCAGGAGTTGCGCGCAACAGACCACATATCTCTTGAAAAAGCACCTGCTGCAATCCCCCGGTCGGGTTTAGTTGCCGCGGTAGCAGGATTCTTCCGGGCCGTAGTGAAGCCAGCCAGGTAGGTCCACGGTGAATGCAACGCGGACGGCAGGGGTATTGGCCACGGTCCATTCCATCCGGCCCTTGACCTCTTCCTTGTCCCACTCGAACCAATTGATTATCTTCAGCTGCGGGAACCGTGCCGCCGTGGCCGGATCCCGACAGCAAGGTGTCATCACCGTTGGTAGTAGGGAGCGTAAGCGTCGTCGTTCATGGTCAGGGCGCCGTCCCCATTGGTGTCCAGCGCCGTAAAGCCCACATCATTGCCGAGCCGGGCGCTCGCGTACGGATGGCATCTCGTGACCAAACCGCACGAGGACAGGGACGCCGTCGTTATTGACTCCTGCGAGGTCTCTGGCCAACGCCTCGGCGGATTCGGCGGTGACCTGGGAAGCCCGCTCACCGGCTCCAAGGGCAGCAGCATCATCTGCCCGTTCGCACGAATTTGCTGTAGATTCCCGCGCCACCGATGCCCGCGGCAACCAAGCGACTACCCCCAACATCGCCTGCAACTGATTTCCCGGTCTAGGAGGTGGAGGTGGCCCCTCCCGCGCTCTTCCCGCATTCTGCCGACGTCGGTAACCTTGAAAGATCAGCAGCCTACTGACGTTCCGGGGCTGGTGAGGGGGCTCCTGCAGGAGGGCTGTATGTTTCACGCCGTCCGGACAATGTGTCGCCTGTCCGGGTGCCTTCCTCATGGGAATTCCATTGAAACCTCTTCAAGATCAGCCGTACTCTTCTTCCGCCGTCGGCCTCCAACGAACTTTCGGCGTTGAGGAAGAGTTCCTGCTCGTGGACCCCGCCAGCGGGCAGCCGGTGCCGGTGGCCGAACGGGCACTGCGGCACGTCACAAGGAACCCCGGCACAGCCGGTGGCCCAACCTTGGCTCTTGAAGTCAAGCAGGAGCAACTTGAGGTCATTGGGCCTGTCTGTTCCAGACTGCAGCAGCTGGCAGAGGCCATCCTGCTGGGCCGGATGATGGCCGATACAGCCGCCCGTGCGGTGGGCGCCAGGGCGGTGGCCCTGGCCACAAGCCCCCTGTCAGCCACTTCAACCCTGGTACAGCAGCCGCGCTACCTGAAGATGGCGGCCCGGTTCCACCTGACCCTTCGGGAGCAGCTGACCTGCGGTTTCCATGTACACGTCCACGTCGCTTCGGGGGAGGAAGGGGTGGCGGTCCTGGACCGCATTCGCCGTTGGCTGCCGGTGGTCCTGGCGCTGAGCGCGAACTCCCCGTTCTGGCAGGGAACCAACACCGGCTATTCGAGCTTCCGCTACCAGGCGTGGAGCCGCTGGCCGACGGCGGGACCTTACGAACAGTTCGGATCCTTGCGTGAGTACCGGCGCCACGTTGAAGCATTGCTGGCTTCCGGAGTGCTCCTGGACGAGGGCATGGTGTACTTCGACGCACGGCTGTCCCGCAGCCACCCCACCGTTGAGGTGCGGATCGCCGATGTCTGCCTGGAGGCGGCCCACGCGACCATCCTCGCAGCGGTTGTACGGGCATTGGTGGAACGGGCTGCCCAGGAGTGGTGGGCGGGCGTCCCGGCGCCCCGCCTGCCGGCCGAACAGCTGCGCCTGGCGAGCTGGATGGCCAGTGACGCAGGCGTGGAAGGCAACCTCATGCACCCCCTCATGTACGTTCCATGCCCTGCCACCGAAGCTGTGCAGGCCCTCCTGACGCACATCCGGCCTGCCCTGGTCAGCAGCGGGGACGAAGAGTACGTGAGGCTGGGGCTTGCCGGCATCCTCGCCTTCGGCACCGGCTCGCACCTGCAACGTGCAGCGATGGTCAGCAGCCAGAGCCTGGCCGCGGTGGTCATGGACGCCGTCGAACGCACCCATGGAACTGCCACTGAAACCCCTGGCCGCGCCCGGCACCTCCACTCCACCTGACCCCTTGATGGATTGTGGAGACTAAGTGTGCTGAGATGAAGGAAGGAAAGCAGTTGGTTCATCAGGGGCCAGAACGCTGGGAATGGAGCGGTCATGGATACCGAATTGCCGCTGGCTGACGAGCTGGCCGCTGTGTATGCGCGCTTCTCCAATGTGCTCCTGACTGAGGAGACGGTGGCCAATGCCCTGAAGCTCATCACCGAGGCGGCGGTCCTGGCTGTGGATGACGCTGCCGGAGCGGGCGTATCCCTGATGGATACCAACGGCAGCCGCAACAGCGCAGCCTCCACGAGCCACCTCGTGGAGCAGGCCGACACCCTCCAGTACGAGCTCGGCCAGGGTCCCTGTCTGAGTGCGTGGGCTTCCGGACACCCAGTGGATATTGCAGATGTGCGGTCGGACCTTCGTTGGCCTGAATGGGGCCAGGCAGCGAACAGCCTCGGTTTGCGGTCATGTGTGAGCGTCCCCCTCCTTTCCGGGGACCTGGCTTTCGGTGCTATAAAGATCTACTGGGCAAACCCCAAAGCGGCGTCCCACAGACTGATCCGGCTGCTGGAACTGTTCGCAGCCCAAGCCTCGATCTTCCTGGTAAACATTCAGGCCCGGGAGAGGGGCCGGATGCTGAGCGAACAACTGAAATCCACTCTGTCGCAACGCGATATCATCAGCACCGCCAAGGGAATCGTCATGGCCAGCCGGGGCATGGGAAACCACGACGCGATGCTCCACCTGATAGCCAAAGCCCTCAACGAGAACCGGACCCTGCAGGAAGCGGCAGAAGAGATTATCGAGTCCAGGCCGGGACTCGATCATGACCGGGGGTGAACTATGGCCGTCCCTGGGGACGAGGACGAACAGCGCCAAGGCTTCCGGTTAGCATTCGAGGCTGCACCACTGACTCTTGAGCAGATTTGGATCAAATACTTTGGAATTGGAGGAAGAGCCGGGCTGACCGAGGTCCATGCCTATGTTTATGGTGCCCTCAGCCTTCCTCCGATTGAACGCGACGTCCTGGCACACGCGCTGAACGAATCCCTCAACACTCTCGGCGTCAACGGCCGGCGCGCGAGCTACAGCCAGGCCATCAACCCCAGCCCGGACGAGGGCGCGCCGGGGACCAACTAGCGGCAGGCATGTCCGCCCTGTTGTTCCCCCCACCAGGCTCCTAGCATGGAGGTTGTGGACACGGACAGGCAGAACGAGGACTTCCAGCAACTCCACCAACTGATCGCCGAGAGCGAGGACATCAAGGGTTTCCTCGATGGAATGACCACGCATGCTGCTTCATCCCTGAGCAGGACAACCGGTGCGCCCATCGCATGTGCCGTCAACCTGCGCCGGCACAAACGGACACTCACGGTCGCCGGCAGCAGCAATACAGCCGTGATTCTTGACCGCATCGAGCAGGAACTCGGACATGGGCCATGCCTGGAAGCCATCCACACCTTTTCAGCCGTGCTGCTGGCGGATACCCGGGACGACCAGCGCTGGCCCCTGTATTCCCGGGGATTAGACGCCGCAGGCTATAGAAGTGTCCTGGGACTTCCTGTCGACCTCGGCGACACGGCATCCGCATCCCTGAACTTCTTTGCCCCCGCCACCGGGTTGTTCACTGAGGAAGCCATCCATGATGCGATGGTGTTCACGCAGACCGCAGGACAGGCCCTGCGGTTGACCCTGCGCATCATCACTGCGGAACTGCTGGCAGAGGATCTCAAGGCCGCAATGAAAAGCAGGACGGACATCGACCTCGCCTGCGGCATGATCATGACTCAAAACCGCTGTACCCAGGAGCAGGCGTACCAGTTCATACTCCGGGCCTCGAACCACCGCAACATGAAAGTCCATGCCGTAGCCGAGCAAGTCATCCGGCGGCTGTCCGGCGCCAAGGAAACGGTCACCCACTTCGAGGACTGACAGCGCGCAACCTCCCCGTTGTCATCCTTTGGATGGACCCCGGCCAAGACGCCCGCGGATAGACTCGAAGGATCATTCGCAGGCACATGTTTGGGGAACAGCCTTGACCGAAGCACTTGTCCATATCAACGGTTTCCGGATGGACTTTGGAGACACCACAGTCATCCGGGACCTGTCCTTCGACGTTCACCGGGGTGAAACGTTTGGCTTCCTGGGCAGCAACGGCTCCGGGAAGACCACCACCATCCGGGCGCTGCTGGGCATCTACCAGCCCACCGCCGGGACGCTCCACATTGACGGGAGGCCGTTCCGGCCCGAAGACGGCGGACGGCTGGGGTATTTACCCGAGGAGCGCGGCCTGTACAAGAAGGAAAAGGTCATCGAGGTGATGACCTACTTCGGTCGGCTCAAGGGCCTCGACCGGCATGCCGCCAAGACCTGGTCTTTGGAGTATCTGGAGCGCGTGGCGCTGGCGGACAAGGCGGGCGAGCAGCTGGACAAGCTGTCCGGCGGGCAGCAACAGAAGGTCCAACTCGGCGTGACCATCATGAACGAACCCGAGCTGCTGATCCTGGACGAACCGACCAAGGGTTTTGATCCGGTCAACCGGCGCCTGCTGATGGACATCATCGGCGAGCAGAAGACCAAGGGGGCCACCGTGGTGATGGTCACCCACCAGATGGAGGAAGTTGAACGGCTGTGTGACCGAGTGATCCTGCTCAAGAACGGCACCGCCGAGGCCTACGGAACCATCGACGACGTCCAGAACCAGTTCGGCGGCCGGGTCATCAGGCTCCGGCACAGCGGTCCAGTCCCGCCGTCGCCGCGGTACACGGTGACCGTGAGTGAGACCAACTACTCTGAGCTGTCCATCGCCGATGACGCGGACGAAGCGGACATCCTCAAGGAGCTCGTCGGCGCCAGCGTTGCGGTGCGGTCTTTCACCACCACCAAGATCTCCCTGGAGGAGATCTTCATCCGGGTCTACGGCGCCCAGAACGAAGCCCGCACCAGCACCTTCGAAATGGCAGAGGCATAAGCGGACATGGCACAGCACAACCTCAGCACCGTCATCAGCTTCGAGTTCTTCCGGACCATCGGCAAGAAGCGCTTCTGGATCGGCACACTGGCCGTACCGTTCATCATGGCCGTGGTCTTCGGCCTGCTCTATGCGTCCAACACCGCCACCGACAGCGCCGCCGATGCCCAGAAGAGCGCCGAGTTCACCATCTCCTACACGGACGCCTCAGGGCTCATCACCCCTGAGCAGGGTGCGGTGTTTGGAGCCACGACGGCGGCCTCCGCCGCAGCGGGCCTCTCCGCCGTCCAGTCCGGCAGCGTGGACGCCTTCTTCGACTTCCCTGCGGACCCTGCCACGGAATCGGTGAAGGTGTACGGCGCCGACCAGGGCCTGTTCGAGAACAACAAATACTCCGCCGTCGCGCAGGCCATGCTGACCCAGGCAGTGGACGCCCGCATCGGCTCGGCTGAGCTGTACAACCAGGACGGCGTAGGCCTGCCACTTGGGACGGGCTTTATGGGGGTTGATGTCTACATACGGCATGGCTAGCGGCAGGTTCCTCGTGGTACTACGGGAGCGGTGACTCGAATGGCGCGGCGCTTGAGCCGAAGCATCAGGTACAGGCCAAAAAAGGGAACCAGCAACGTGCCCAGCAGCGTGCTCAGCGCAAGAGCGTACTCAGATACCGCCACAACAGCCTCCATCGGTCAGGTGATCCCCATCGACCACGACCTAACCACGCGACTGATGCGTTGACAAGTCACGTAAAGGCGGCCCCGCCGCCAACAGAAGCTATCTCTGCAAAGCCATCAGTACAACAGCCACCGTGACGGCGCCCAAAGCACTGAGCAAAAAATAGGAAAGTACCCTTAGTTTCCGCTGTCTGAGCTCCCGCCGGGAGTACCGCGCGTCGTAGGCGCCTCCGTATCTGCCCATGCCGGGATGCTACAGAACACACCCTCAAGGTTTGATCAAGTCATGGAGTTTATTACGAAATCGACGGTCTACGGTTGCTCTGACGGCACAAGGCAGACCCGCTTCGTGGCACTCGTAACGGCGACTCTGACGTGTTTGGAAGTTCCCTGGCTAATGGACGCCAGCCACCCCTGATTCCAACTCGGGGCTGGGCAACGGCGTTTCGAGCCAGGCCGGAATGCGTTCCGGCGGCATCGGACGGCTCCAGTAGTACCCCTGGGCGTGCGGTATGCCGAGGCGGCACAGTTCGGCGAGCTGCTCGGGAGTTTCCACACCTTCCGCCACCACGTCGAGGCTGAGGCTTTCGGCCATGCCAAGAACAAGTTCGATGATGGTTGCCCCGTGGGGTCCTCGTCCCAGTTCCTCAACAAAGGTACGGTCAATCTTTAAGGTCCGGGCTGACAGCCATCTGAGGTAACTCAGGGACGAATACCCGGTGCCGAAGTCATCGATGGACAGCCCCACTCCCAGGCTGTGGAGACGCTGCAGTGTCTCCTTGGGCAGGTCGGGCTGATCCATCAGCACTGTTTCGGTAATCTCCAGATTTACGGCGCCGGGGTCGATGCCGGCGGCACGAATTGCTGCCTCAACGATGTCCGTGAACTTGGGTGCCAAAAACTGGCGCCCGGAAATGTTCACTGCCGCTGAAAGGTTCTCCGCCCCCTTCAACTGCGAGCGCCACAGTTGAACCTGCCGAAAGGCTTCACGGAGTACCCAGGTGCCGATGGGGACAATCAGGCCTGTCTCCTCGGCGATAGGGATGAACGTGTCGGGCGCGATCAGCCCGTGATCGGGGTGGTGCCAGCGCAGCAGCGCTTCGAAGCCAACGGTCCGGCCATCGCTCACATGGATAATCGGCTGGTAGTCCAGGGAGAACTCTCCCCGTTCCAACGCATGCCGCAGGTCAGACTCCAGGTCCAGCCGGCCCGTCGCCCGCCCGGCCATCAGCACGTCGTACACCACTGACGAATCCCCGCCTGCCGACTTGGCCCGGTACATGGCAGCGTCGGCTCCCTGGAGCATCGATTCGGCGGTGTCGTCAGCGCCCGCCAATGCGATGCCAACGCTGAGGTTCAGGTAGATTTTCCGGCCGTTGACCTCAAACGGGCGCCGGGTGGATTGCCTGATCCGTTCCGCCAGGGTCCTCGCGCCGCGCAGCGTGAGGTTCTCGCAGACGATGACGAATTCATCCCCGCCAAACCGGCCCACGGTGTCACCGTTGCGGACAAAAGCCTGCAGCCGCTCCCCCAGGAGCACCAAAATGGTGTCCCCCGCACCGTGCCCGATGCCGTCGTTGATCAGCTTGAACCGGTCAACGTCAACGAACATCACCACTGCGCGGGAGTCCCGGTCCAGGAGTCCCTGCAGCACCTCGGTGATCACGTAGCGGTTGGGCAAGCCGGTCAGCGCATCATGGCGGGCGCGCCACTCCAGGATCTGCTCCGCCTGCTTGCGGTCGGTGATGTCCAGGACGGTGTCGAGGAACCGTCCTGGTTTCCCCTCCTCGAGTTCCACGTTCCTGATGCGGGAGTGGAGCCACCGTTGCTGGCCATCGGCCCTGACGATCCTGTACTCAAAATCAGCAAACCCGGTTCCCTCTTCCAGGCCCAGCCAGACCCGTTGCACAAGGTCCCTGTCCTCCGGGTGCGTCAGCTCAAGCATCAGTTCGCGGGAAGCCACCTGCCCCGGCTCCAGGCCGAAGATCCGGCCGAACTCCTCCGAGTGCCAGGTCTCACCAGTGTCCGTGTGCTCCACGCTTCCCACATGCGCCATCTCCTGGGCTGCCAGGAGTTTTTCACGTTCGACGGCGGCCGCCGCCCGGAGCCGCTGAATCTCGGTGATGTCCCGGGCGATTACCGACACCCCGGCCTGCTCCCCGCCCGGCCCGTACACGGGTGACACGGTCAGCTCGACATCAATCACCGATCCGTTCTTGCAGCCCCAGCGCACCTCCAGGCCGGTGACGAACCTTCCGCTCGCCACGCTGGCCCGAACTTCCGCAGCGAAATCCTCCGCATCACGGGTGGTCAGCGACCGGTAGCTTTGCCCCACAGCTTCCCGGGCGCTCCATCCGAACATCCTGGCCGCACCGGGGTTCCAGCTGGTGATGGTCCCCGTCATATCCGCACTGACGATCGCGTCGCCGGAGGATTCCACCATGGCCGAGAACCGCCGCAGAACTGCCTCGTTGTGCTTACGGTCCGTGATGTCCTTTGAAATGGCGACGACGGCCACCGGTGTGGTGTGCCGTCCGTGCACGGGACTGATCGTGGCGTGGACAGGAAATTCTCTTCCGCCCCGGTGGTGGATCCATAGCTCGCCGGACCAGTCCCCGCCGTTGGCGATCCGCTCCTGTATCTCCCGGGTCTCAGCCTCGGAAGTGCCACGGGCCAGCATTCCCAGGTGCGCTACCTTGGCACCGATCACTTCAGAGGCACTGAACCCGTACAGGCGCTCCGAGGCACGGTTCCAGTACGTCACCCTCCATTGGGCATCCACGCCGATCACCGACTGCCCAATTTCATCGAGCAGCAGTGACTGCATGACCAGGTCAGCATCATGCTCTTCAGGCATCGGTTCCCTCCCCCAACGGGCTCGTGCCCGCTATCCCCGTTGGGACCCGAACTTAGCACTGCGCCTACGTGCAAGAGAAGACCAGCGGCGAAGCCGCTGTGTCCGGTTCATCTGCACGTAACTGTCGAGTTGAAGAGGCCACGGTAGAGCTCGACCCGGATCAGGGTTGAGGAGGCTTTAACGCCTGCCGCTTCGGGGGTGAGGGTGACGTTGTAGGTGTCCGTGTCGAACAGCCCCGGCCGGTCCACGCGTAGAACGGCGGTGGCGGTTCCGGTGACGAGGCTTGCTGGCGTAGCCCCAGGAGCGGTAACGGTGTAGCTGCTGGCATCCGTGGCGGCCCAGCTCAGGGTGACATCCACCTGGTTGTTTGTGTTAGCGCGGGTGCAGGTGACACTGGAGGCGGCCACGGGGGCCGGGGCCCACGTTCCGGCAGTGACGCCGGAGGCCAGGGTTCCGGTTTGGCTCCACAGCGCGTGGGCGCCGGTGCCGGCCAGCCCGGCGGTCACGATGAGCAGGTAGATGATGATCGCAGCCCGCACCACTGCCGGACGGATCTGCGCGTCGGCGGCCTTCAACGGTGTGCTCCTTCCACAACAGCGTCGGGTGCGGTGTCTGTTGAAGCAGCGGTTGTTGAAGTACGACGGCGCCGAAGCACCTCGCGGATCATGGTTCCTGCCCCGTAGGCGATCAGGACCGCCGCGGCGGCCTGGCCGGCGAGGGTGCGGTCCTGGTTGCCGAGCCAGTTCGCCACGTAGCCGGCCCAGGGGACCGCGTAAAAGAGTTTGCCGCGGAGCTGTACTTCGGTGACCGGGTTGTCGTCGGGGGCTGAGTTGTTGTCGCCTTTGGTAAGGAGCAGGCGGTTGCCTTCCTGGTCCGCGGTGACAGAGATGATGCGGTGCGTAATGACATCCGATCGGCCGGACTCCAGCTGGTAGGTGATCACGTCACCGGTACGAAGGGTGTCCGCGTCCACAGGTTTGACGATCAGCAGGGTCCCGGGACCATAGTGGGGGTTCATGGAGTTGGTCAGCACCGAGTAGGTCTGTGAGCCGGTCACTGCCGGCACGATCACCAGCGTCAGCGCCGCGAATGCCGCGGCAATCAGCAGGATGAAGCTTGCACCGGCGCCCAGGACCCGCAGGGCCGGGTGGCGGCGGTGCTGCCGGCGGGTGGTCCGTGCCATGATTTCCGGTCCTTGTCCTCAAGCGTCGGTCAGAGTTGTTGGGCAGTGAGCGGGATCGTCACCGCTGCATTCGAGCCGCCGAGGGTTGCCGGAGCGGCTGCGGCCATGCTCACTTTGAGGCAGAAAACGCCAGAAACGCCTTGTGCCAGTGTGATGCTGCTGCCGGTTAGGACGGTTGCGCAGTTCGTTCCCTGGGCGGGGCTGACCACCGCAGTGAGGTGACCTGCCAAAGGTCCGCTGATCAGCGGAACGCCAGCGGTGATCCTCGCGGTGAAGGCGCCGTTTCCGGCATCGGTCGCGTTCTTAACGGTCACCGGGACGGTTTGGCTGGTTCCCGGCTTCAGACCCGTCACTGCCGGGATCGTCACGGCCTGTGCCGGGGCGAGCTGCGCCGTTCCAGCGGGGCTGATGATCGTGACCGCGAAGTCAGCTGTCTGCATGGCCTGCGCCGGGGACGCGGCGGTGGCGCTCCACAGCGCCAGCGTCCCCTGCACGGTGAACAGGGCCATGAGGACGGCGGCACACATCAGTGCAGTGGCTTTCAGCGCCGCCGTGATCCTCACGTTCTACTCCCAGGTTCCCGGCCAGGGCCGGTGTTGTTGTGTGGTGCGGGTCAGGGCAGGGTGGAGGAGGCGTCCTGCTCCAGCTTGAACCCGATCTTCCCGAGGTTGTTCGTGGCCTTCGTAGCGGAGGTGCCGGTCGTGGTGGACAGGAAGGTCACTGTCACCGAGGCAGTGTAGACCCCGTCGGAATCCTTGGTCAGCGACTCGGCAACAACGTTCCCCGTGCTGTCTTTGAGGGTGGTTTCCCCGACCTGAAGGTAGGCCGCAGTTTCGGGAGCGGTCAGCTTGTCGGTCACGGTGAGGTGGGCTTTCATCAGGTCACCGTCGAGGGCCACGGTAACCGGCTGGGTGAAGGTGAGCTTGTCGCCGGGAACGGCCTTGTAGGTGCTCAGATTGATCGCGCCCTTGGAGTTCGTCCAGGTTCCGGTGTTGGCGGTCAGCTGCAGATCACCGTTGGCAATCGAGCCGGCCTGCTGCTCAGCGGTGGTGTTCCACACCGCGAGGGTACCGCCGCCGCCGATCAGCAGTGCAGCTCCGAGTCCGGTAGCCAGCGCGCCCTTGGTCATCTTGTTCATGGTGGTTCTCCCTCGGGTTCCATCGCCCGGGCCCTCGTGGCCGGCGTTGAAACCAATATCCCGGGTGATTCTCAAGAACCGCAGCCGTTTCTGCTGAAGATCGACTCAAACTCTGCTCAACGTTTTCGCATAAATCTGGATGAATTCTTGAGTCTGTTTCACAGCGTTTCTGCAGGTCAGGCGCGTAAAGGCGTGCTACGAGGAGGCACGACGGCGGCTGCCGGGCTGGGTGCAGCAGCCCGGCAGCCATGTGCCGCCAAGGATTCCAGCTAGTGGCGGGCCCTCGCTCGGATCAGTCCTGCCGCCAGAAGGCCTGCCGCGCCGAGTGAAGCCAGCATGCCGCCAAGAGCCACGGCGTAGTCGGTGATTGTCATGTCCTGCCCCCTCCGTACGTCCTTGTACTGCCTGATGGGCTCAACCTACGCCGGGAAGCTTGGGATTTTGTTGAGGACCGCCTGCACGTCGGGTCACGATTCGGGCACAGCGGAATCGACGGTTATCCTTCGGAGCTGTATGAGTGACCGTAAAACGGCGACATACATTAGCGGTACCCGTACACAATCGCCGCGGCGGTCTCCTTGTACGCACGACGGGTCTCAGGCTTAAGAACGTCCAAGGTGACCAGGTCACCGTCGCATCACCTGGTCATACGGGACGGCGATGAGCTCACGGCATATACCGGAAAGGTGTTCCTCGTTGGCATTCTTGTCCACCCGGGAGGACACCTCGTCCTTGTCCGTGATGACGACAATGGCGTTCCTGGCCAGGTCCTCGTACCCCTGGCTCGCCAGCCAGTGCAGGGTGCTGCGGCCCGCTTAGCACCGTTCACTGCATAACGGGGGGCATCACGAGGTTGTCGGGGGGACTAAACGATGGCGCACATGGCGTTGCAGGTGACGCCGGTTCCGCAGTCGCTGAAAGCGGAAAATAACAGACAGACACAGCGCACAGTTGCACACGTATCAGTGCAAAACTGGAAGACATTATGCCTGCCGGACGCGAGGCGGACGTCTACGTGGACTTGACGGGCGTCACTTCCCGACCCATACGGTGGACGGCGGACAGACTTTCGCTACGCCTTCACCGAGGCGAACAAGATCGTTATGAAGAACGGGCCTGCTCATCAATAATGGGACCGCAGGACAGTACTACATAGACACACCCATTTAGCCGCTTTCCGGCCCCGCAACAACCGTGGGCGTTGCCTGCGTGTTCTTCGCCGGCATCGAATCGGGAATGGTCTGCGGCGCCTGTTCAACGCCTGTTGCTAACACTGGCCGCTGGTTCGGGCCGAAGTCCGCGTCCACGCGATCCTGTACCCGGGAACGCTGGAGTGCTACATAAACGACACTGGCGCGGCCCATGCCGCCGTGACCATCAAAACCCAGACGCTCTCCATGCCGCTCGAGCAGCATGCGGATCATGCTGCGTGGACATCCTTGCGGGCAACCCAACGAACCAGGCTGTCACAATCATGTCCGACGACACCCCCACGACATTCATCAGTGGTGTGGCGCTCCCTGAAATCCAGCACGCGGGAACCGACGGGACCGACCGCTATCTCTTCTGGGAGCCATACAAGCCTGTTGTGCAGTAACTTTGCCCGGGCAGATCATGCTGGCCATCTCCCGCGTCGTTTCCGACGCCTTGCAGCACAGGTGACCATGGTGTGGCGTTTGTGGAAATCCGCAAGAAGAGTTAGAACCTAGCTGGTACGCGACCGTAGTGCGAGCCTGTAGAGGTCTTGCGGAGTAGAACGGACGGCACGGTCACATGGTTCTGAGGGGCCGCCAGTGGTTCTGGCTTTGGCGTGAAATGCTCACTCATGATTGCCAAGGCCAAGGCTAGCCAAATGTACCGGTCCCACATCTGGTTGGAAAGAATGGCCGCAGCAAGGTATCCGATGTAACCAGACCAAAGGACCACCGCCAGGCGATTCTTTGTACGTCGGGCGCGAAGGAAGGCCGCCACTGCGGCGAGGACCAGAATAACGGCCGCCAGGATCCCCAGAACACCGCCCGAGTCCCACATCTGCAAGTACAGCGAGTGGCCATCCCGAGCATTCTCGAACCCGTTGCCCACAAACATGTTGTTGTTAATGCGGTCCCACACCGCCTCATACTTAAGGGACCGCCCCATGTCGGCTTCCTCGGCGCTACCCCCGCCGAGTAGTCGTCCGATCGCGTTGTGCTTGCCCGAGATGTCGATGAAGCCCACACTGATGGCATACAGGAACCCTCCGCCTGCCAGTAGCAGGAACATGGAAAGCTTGCTTGCCCCCAGGCCGACAACCGCACCTAGGACTACTACGGCAATGGCAACGATCCCAGCCCTGGATCCGCCGATTATGGTACCCCAAACGCACAACGTTATACCGGCCAGGGACAGCAAGGCTAGCAGCCTACTCTTCGTAGCCATGAGTAGCGCCAACCAAATTCCAACCGCAAGGGCCGCCGAAATTGCCAGGTGGTTGGAATGCAGCGCTAGTCCAGCTGGCCGCGGGTTCACTTTGTCCATCACGGCTACAAGGCATGAGACGCTGGCGCCCAATCCATAAGCCACGCCCATCCACGTGAGAACCTTCTTGCCCGGTTTCAGTAGCCGGACCAGCCCCAGAGACAGCAGCACTGCGATGGCGTACTGGGCCAGCTGCATTGCGGATTCTGTCGGTGCTGTCGATGTGGCAATGGTCCCGATCAAACCGCCAAGGACTAGGAGGCAGGCTGCCCAGGAGATGTGCTTACCTGACGCAGGAAGAGACTCGGCTCCCTTGTTGGAGAGCAACGCTACAGCCACCGCCCCCACCAACAGAACGTCGCCCACGGTGATGGAGTCGGAAAGCCTGACGGCGATCATAGGCGAAAAGAAGAACGCTCCGAACGCAAGAGTCAGTGCGAGAGCGCGAAGTCCCGCGAACATGACCAGAAGGATAGCCAGCATCCCGCCAAGAACCAGCGCAAAGCCAATGGTTCCAGCAGACACACCGAGATAAACCAAGAGCACACCGACAACGCCAGCGCCGATAGTGGCCCTTGTGGAGCTTTCCACGTGAACTTTCATAAACGGCCTAGTAGTCCTTGGTCTTAGCACGCTCTTTGCGCTTCCCCGTGATTGCGTAGCACAGGACGAACATTGCAGCAATCCCGTAGGCCGTGAGGGTTACCCCGCCGAGCTGTTGCCCCGGTTCTACCGCCACATATAGGACGGTCGCCGTGATGGCAAATACCGTGCACGTAAATCCGAAGATCTTGGGCACGTCGATGACTATGCTCCCCCGAAGTTTCATTCGCCAAGATTACCAGCCCCGCTCAACGACGGTTTCGACCCGGATACTGCGGGCACCGGAGTGTAGCAGCGGCGAGGTTCCACTCTCGTGGTCTTTCGACTCAACGAGTGGAACCTTTGTGCCACTAGGAGCCGAATGCACCCACGCCATGTAGTGCTGCGTCGATTGCCGGAGCGATCTTTTCCACGTAAGCCTGCGTCAGGTGAACGTGATCTACTTTGACAGGGGTAGTCCCGACGAATGCGGGGCACCGATTCGCTTGGCAGAATAGCGGACGTGTATCGATAACCTCTGCTTTGAACTGTTTGGCTGCTGACTGCTCAGCTGCGACGAAAGAACTCCAAGCCGATTCCACAGTAGTGAGACAGTCATTGGGTGAGCTGAATCGGTCGTAACAGTCCTCGATGTTCGCGCCGGACGGAGGCGGCGCCAGGAACACAACTTTGCCAGCCGATGCTGCGAACTTGGTGAGCGTCCGGGTCAATGCCGCGTTCCATTCCGCGCTCGTGACAGGCTTGCCGGTTTCTCTAATGGTGCCCTTATAGCCATTAGTGATAACAACAAGCTCGGGCCGGATGTTATTGATGGTGTCGATGGCCGCTTCAATCCTGCCTGGGCACGCTTCCACAATGGACGCAACGTCATTCTGGAACGCCAGGTCCACGAACCGGCATCCACCCATAGATTTCTTAATAGGCTTCCAGTCGGGCTTTGAGGCGATTATGTCCTGAAATGCCTTCGTGTATGCGGAGGACGTGGAATCTCCGACGAGGACTATGGTCTTGGGCGCCGTCGCTAGGCCCCATGTGCATGCGGATTCTGGGGGTGGCATTGCGCCCTGGCACCGCCCAACGTCGGCGGGGGTTTGAGGTTTGCCTAGGACGTCGTCGAGGCTTGGATTCAACTCCGGCCAGACAGTGGCTGCAAGGGCACCCCCGATCTCCTGGCTTAGCCGCTGGCCAACCTGCCCGAAAGGGTTAGCCGTCTCGGCTGGAGATGGCGTCTGTGCAACCAAGGGCTGGACCGGCGCCGCCGTCGGAGCGGATGGCGCGGAACGCATCAACGCCATGCCGGAAACAGCGATGGCAGTAATCAGCAACATACCCAAGGCCCCATATTGGTAGCGGCCCGAATACTGCTTCCACCACTTCTCAACGGCACGTTGCCGGTCGCTCTTATGTCGGTACCTATGCAGAAACGGCGCCTTCTGAAAGGGCTGCTCCACGAGGTGGTAGGAGCCGGTAGAGAACACTCCTGTTAGCAGCAAACAAGTCAGGAAAAACAACAAGCCTGGTTCCAAGAAAACGTCGGCAAGAATGATCACCGGGAAGTGCCATAGGTAAAGCGAATAGGAGACATCCCCGAGGTAACGGCTAACGGGGTTGGTTAGGACTGGCACTCGAACAGCGCCCCCAGTGCCGGCTGCAATCACCACAGCAGTCGAAAAAACCGGCAGAGCTGCCCATGGCCCGGGGAAAGCCATCGAGTCGTTAATGAGAAAAAGAGACGCGGCGATACCAGCCAGGCCGACCCACGAAAGACGTGATCTGACCCCAGCAGGAATCCGATTCAGAAGTCCAGCGCCAACTGCAAGCAGGGCGCCAACGCCCAACTCCCATGCCCGGGAGAAGGTCGAGAAGTAAGCCATCGTAGGGCTGTCGGCGCTCTCGCCGAGGGACCAGAAGAAAGAAGCCGCAACGATAGCCCCCATCACCACGCCGACTGCCACCCGGCCCTTCCGGGCATCTCCGGATTTAGCAACACCAAGTATTGCAAAGCTTAAAACCATGAGCCATGGCCATATAAAGTAGAACTGCTCTTCCACAGCCAGAGACCAGAAGTGCTGCAAAGGGGAGACAGGACCAGTTGCCTGAAAATAGTCGGTGCCCTGTATAGCAAAGCGCCAGTTGGCGGAAAAGAACAAGGCCCAAATCGCATCGTGGACCACGCTGGACGCCCTCGCAGCATTGAACATAACGAAAGCTGCGATGGAGGTTACAACCAATACGACGAAAGCTGCAGGCAGAATGCGCTGGGTCCGGCGACGGTAGAACCCCAGGAAGGAAATCCTTCCCGTTCGCTCATGCTCGCGGAGGAGGAGGCCAGTGATGAGGAATCCGCTAATGACGAAGAAGATGTCTACGCCCACAAATCCACCTGTGGGCCAATGGAACATGTGGTCGGCAATGACGGCAACTACCGCAAGGGCGCGAAGCCCCTGGATGTCTGCCCGTAGATTCTGCTTCAACGGAGCAGCCGTAGACCTACGTTTTTTGAGCACGGACAATGCCATATTTTCCCCCACTTAACGACCTGAGACTACCCAAATTGTACCGGGCACCTTGGGGTCAGTAAGACGCGGGTAAGTGGCCCTTCGCAGATGAGCGTGGTTAGGGCGGACTGATGTCGACGCCGTGACCGTCTAGTTTTCAGGTGCGGCGTGGTGCCGTGGGAGAGAGGTCAGGGCCTCTTTGAATTGGTAGCGACCAAGCAAACCAATAACAAAAGAGACCCTGACAGGAATAACTCTATGTCGTGTTCCTCCGGTCGCTGGTGCATGCGCGCGGATGCACTGCTCGGTGTCGAGGGCATTCACATCAACTCAGTCAGCACATCACCGGCGGCCCTGATTCTGCGGGTTGAAACCGGTGAAAGTCTCACCGGCTGTCCTGACTGCGGTGTCGTGGCGGTCGGTCATGGCCGCCGCCCGGTACACCTCCATGACATCCCGTGTTTCGGCCGTCCGGTCCGGCTGTTGTGGGCAAAACGTGTTTGGCGGTGCCCGGACTCTGACTGTCCAAGAACCACGTTCACAGAGGACCATGAACTGGCCGGGCCGCGGGCAAAACTCACCGCCCGCGCCGTGGCCTGGGCGACCGACGCTTTGGCCCGGTTCGACACCTCCGTCTCGGCCCTCGCCCACCAACTCGGGGTCTCCTGGCACACCGTCTGGGACGCTGTCAGGGCTGAGGGCACGCGGCGGCTCGGAGGGGCTGGCCGGTTGCAGGGTGTGGACGCCCTCGGCGTTGACGAACATGTCTGGTCCCACACCGGGCCGCCGGGAACCGGGATGGTCACCGGGATCGTGGACCACACCCGGGACGCCCACGGCATCGTCCATGCCCGGCTGCTGGACCTCGTCCCGGGACGTTCCGGGAAGTCCTACGCCGACTGGCTCAAAGCCCGTGGCGAGGAGTTCACCGCCGGGATCAAGACCGCAGCGTTGGACCGGTTCCGCGGTTACGCGAACGCTATCCGGGACGAACTGCCCGAGGCCATCACCGTTCTGGATGCTTTCCACGTGGTCAAGCTAGGGTCCGCGATGGTTGACGAGGTCCGCCGCCGCGTTCAGCAGGACACCCTGGGCCACCGGGGCCGTAAGGGTGATCCGCTCTACGGGATCCGCAGAACCCTGCAGATCGGCGCCGAACACCTGACCGACAAACAGGCCGCCAGGCTCGATGCCAAACTCACCGCCGGGGACCCGGACCACGAGGTCACCCTCGCCTGGCAGTGCTACCAAAAGCTCCGCAACATCTATCACGCCCGGCCGGAACGCGGACGCGAACTCGTGGCCGAGGTGATCTCCTCATTCCCATCCTGCCCGATACCGGAAGTTGCCCGACTCGGCCGGACCCTCAAACAATGGAAGAGCGCGATCCTGGCCTACTTCGACACCCGTGGAGCATCCAACGGGCCCACCGAAGCGATCAACGGCGTCATCGAAACCACCCGCAGAATCGCCCGCGGCTTCCGCAACTTCACCAACTACCGAATCAGATGCCTGCTCGCAGCCGGCGGCCACCGCCCCTACCGGATCAAACAGACCAACCATGCCTAAATGCGAAGGGCCGGGTAAGTACCCCTAGCCCGCCACGGGTGAGGGTATCGAAGGAATCAACAAGGAGTTTGCTTTCGCAAGTGATCCTGCCCCTTGGAAATCCGGAAATTGCCTATGCGTTGGCTGGCACGAACTCTTAGTCTGGCTTTGGTAGAGCCGGCGTCGAACACATCAAGCCTTCGTTGCGGGGGCGAGGGCTTGACTTCCCAGCGCGCGACCTTACCGATAACCGTCCACAATTGCGGCAGCAATTTCCTTGTACGCCCGCCGGGTCTCGGGCTTCAGTACGTCCAGTGTTACCAGGTCCCCGTCTGCAACGCCCCGGTCGTGCGGGACGGCGATGAGTTCACGGCAGATGCCCGAAAGGTGTTCCTCGATGGCGTCCTTGTCCACGCGGGATGACACCTCGTCCTTGTCCGTGATCACCACAATTGCATTCCGGGCCAGGTCCTCGTATCCGTGGCTCGCCAGCCAGTGCAGGGTGCTGCGTGCCCGCTTGGCACCGCTGACTGCATAGCCGGCTGCGATCACCAGGTTGTCTGCGGACTGCAGGATCCCGCTCATGGCGTTGTGGGTGACACCGGTACCGCAGTCTGTCAGGGCAACCGAGTAGTACGCGGCGATGAGCCTGCGGATCCGCAGGTACTCTTCGGCGGTCAGCGAGTCCGAGACCTCCGGATCCTGCTCTCCCGCAATCAGGTGCAGCCGGCCGGCGTGGTGCATGTACCTGGCCAGGGCGGTAAGCGAATCGACGGACTCGATGTTGCGGAGCAGGTCTGTGATCGTGCGCGGGCTTGACTGCTGGTAGATCCCCTCCCCCAGGGCACGCTCCACGAGGTCGCCGGAATCCGGATTCGCGTCAATCGCGCAGGGAGCGTCGCCGCGGTACTCGGCGAGGGTCAGTCCGACACCCACGGTGGTGGAGGTCTTGCCAATGCCGCCCTTGAGGCTGAGCACTGCAGTATTGTAACTGCCCTGCAGCTGCCTGGAGATGCGGCGTCCCAGTTCTTCTTCCTGGCGCTGTTTCTGTCCGGGGCCCATGTTCCAGGCCCCGCCGGTCATTTTGAAGATGGCCCCGCGTACACCGCCGACCGGTCGCGGTTTTTGTTCCTTGACGAAGAGACCCGGGGAGCTGATGAAGTCCGGCATGGGCTTGTCGGCGATGGTGTCCGCAACCGTGGGCCGCGGACGCCGGAAAGCGGGGGTTTCAGTATGAGCGTCCGGCGGCGTCGGCTCGGCATCTGTAGCAGTGGCACCGAGGGTTGAGGTGATGGTGTCCGTTCCCGCGGGCTGCGCGGATGCCGGCAACCGGGTAGGAGCTGGAACGGGCTTAGCTGGCTTTGCCGCATCTGCTGCGGCAGCTGCTTCCGCCCACGAGGTCCGGCGCGTGAGCGGCTTGCCGGCGTCAGACTGGGTGGAGGGGTTCGGTGTTACGGCTGGCATGGTTCCTGTCCGGGCAACCGTCAAGTCAGCGTCGGCGTGACGATTGTCACGGCGTCGGCGCAGTTCAGGCTGCCCTGCATCCTCTGCATGGGCTCGTGCGTTCTGATCCGCCGGATCGGGCATGTATGTCCCCCAGGACGTTCGGCAAACTGTTGTGCAGCACTGGTTCAAACAGTAAGTCTAGGGGCTTCGCCAGACGGGCCTGTTCAGATGCGTACGAGGGCAGCGCCTACAACGGCAACGGTGAGGACCAGGAGGACTACCAGGACGGCATAGGCTTGCCACTTTGGACGGGCTTTATGGGGATTGATATCGACGTACGGCATGGCTAGCGGCGGCTTCCTCGTGTGCGGCGGGAGCGGTCACCCGGATGGCTCGGCGCTTGAGGCGGAGCATCTGGTGCAGGACAGCGCAGGGAACCAGCAGGGTGCCCAACAGCGCACTCAGCGCAAGGGCGTACTCAGATATAGCCACAACAGCCTCCATTGGTCAGGTGATCCCCATTTCACCAGACCTAACCACGTGACAGGTGCATTGACAAGTCACGTCAACAGACGGCACTGCCTCGAAGGCGTTTCGGCCGAGTGCGTCGGTCCGATGACCATAGTCGCCATGGCCAATGCACAGATCAGAAAATACGAATTTACCCTTACATTCTGCACTTCACGTCCCGCCGTGAGTACCGCGTGTGGTGACTTTCTCCATATTCACCCGGGCCGAAACTTCATACAAAAGACACCCTAAAGGTTTGCTTGAGTCCCGTCCTTTGTTACGAATAGCGCTGGGCGGGCGCGGGCAGGGCCAGCCTGGTTCTCAAGAAGAGTCTGGCGATGCCAGGACCCGGAGGTCTTGGCGCCGTCCTTTAAAAGGCATGCACAGGGTTTACCGGCCCGTCAATGTTTGAAGCATCGGAGAGCAAATGCAGCTCGCTACCAAAGCTCGCTCTGACTCGGAGCTTGAGTCGTGCTCCACACCCACTTCCCCACAAACCGTAAAGAGCCACCAGCCAGGAAGTTGCTTTTAGAGTGCGAAATGGCTCACTATTCCACCATCGGTGACAGCCGGGCTGAAGACCGAAGGAAATCGGTCAGCGGCACCGCCCGAAATCCTCTGCCCACGGCGGACCGATGCCCTGGTTTGCTGACGGAGAAATCATGGAACTTCTTACTTCTGACGATTTGACCGGATCGTCGCGCGCTACCGCGGAACTCACGGGCCGTTCGTCTCCGGCCAGGAGGGTAGTAGCGCTCGCTGCACAGGCAGCCGCCATGTTGCCCAACTCGCGGCCACTTCCGCCACTGAAACTTGGAGCATTACAGAGCCGATAAACGCTAGCCTGGCGGCAGCCGCTCTACAGCTTGCTGTCCCCACGGACAGGTCAGAAAGGAATTTTACGTCACCACGAACGGTTCACACATGGAGCATATCGCCGAGATGTTCTACTGATGGCTGGAACCAATCGCGTCTGCATCCGCCGGGGGCTTTACAACACCAGACGTGCGCGTGAAGTAATCACCCACAAGGTCACCCTTTACAAGGACGCCACGATGGGAGACAACCAACCCTCCCTCCTTAGACAAACCTTTATCAATGGTGACACCCATGCCAACAACGGAGTTGTCAGGCAATCTGGTTCCAGGAGTGACATTCACGTTAGAAGATATAATGCAGTATGATCCGATTTCAATGGAGCTCACTGACTGCTCGGATCTCTTCCAATTGATTCCATGAGTAATAAAAGTACTCCTCACGCCCGCAACGGTCGTGTGCGAACCTAAATTGATACCGCCACTGCAATCCAGATAGTGACGATTGGTGATGGCGGAATGTGCACCAATTTGCAAAATACCCGACTTGGTCTCCATAGTGAGATCAGGGGCGGCTGATATCCAGTTCAACTGACCTATTCTCGCACTGTCTTCCAGAATAAGACGCCGGATCCCCCTGATGCAGGTAAGAGCACCGATGCGCGAACTTGGACCAGCAGAAATGTGACCGACATTGATAATCAAACAAGGCTGGATATCCGCAGAAATGTGTATGTCAAATCCAAGCATACGCAAAATTTTATTTTTGAAAACACTACTCGGCAAAATACCGGCGAGCAAAATCACTAACCTCATTGTTCAACTCTCTTTAGTCGTTTGGACAGCAACTGTGGCGCTAGATTTTTTCGCCTACGTCGGCCTAAAGAACGCGTAAGACCCATCCAAAAAATCACCTCGAACCCTACAGTCAGTAGGAAGCCGAGGAAGACGCCCAGGAGTGCACCCGCAGTTCCGTGGCTACTAACGAGGACAACGGCTGCCGCCATTCCCAGGACACTACCCACTGACGTCGCCATTAACAACTTGCCGGCACCGCCCAGAGGAATAAGTCCCGCCCGACTAAGTATTCGCTCGAGAAAAATTAGAGCACAAATTCCTGCGACTAATGCGCCAAGAATAACTTCAAATTCAATTTGCCCAGCCCCTAGAAACGCCCACAGCCATGAGCCAAGCAGGAGGATAAAGACGCAAACGACAAATGACATCGCAGCACCAAACAATACGGCTTTTCGACTCCGTCGAATTACCGCGGTGCGTCCTTCTGCTTTCGGAACCCAGCCCTGGGCTACACTCACAATTGGTGCTACTCCGGATATGAACTGCTTCTGAATCTTATCGGCAAGTGCAAATGCAGGCAGGGCCGAAGGCGCAAAAAGCCCTACAACCAATATGGGAGCAGACAAGAAAATCGCTGAAATGAGACTGGCCACCATTCCATGCGACTGAGCACGTAGTGCTCTTACCACTACTGACATCGACAACCGATGGGGGGACTTCCACGTTTTTCCGAAACTCTTTAGTTTCCAGCTGCGAATCACCAGGCAAGTTAATACGAGACCAACCGCAAGGCCTGCCGACTGAATGATGAGCCCGGATTCCAAAGAGAAACCATTGTAAAGGACAACAATGGCCGCTACCGTCGCTACTGTTCTGGGAACTGTCTCGTACCACAACAAAGCAAACGGGCGGGCCATGCCGACGAATAACCAATTGCTGCTCATTCCGGTCATCGCAGTTCCGAGCAGGGCTAGCCCCGACACAGTTTCATTTCCAGGAAACAGGATCCACAAAAGAGCCAATCCCAAACCAGTTGCCGGTACGCCTACAAGGAGTCGCCCGACGAGGGACTTACGAAACTCTAAAATTTGTCCGTCTAAACTACTTCCAGCAATCGCGGCTGGACCCGTTAGCGTCCACCCGTATCCGACAACGACTGCAACTACTACTCCGAATGCTTGCCCAAGGGCTACGGATGCCCAGCCATGCGGTCCTGCAGATTGTACAGCAGCGGGTATGAACAACAAACCAGTCACACCGAGGAGAAGAGTCGATAAGGCATATCCGATAACTTGGGTTGCCCTTTTTAGCTCCCTACCAGGTCTTAGCACAGCCTCGCTGGAAGTGACCGTCATTCGATCCCCTAACAGGACAACGCCAGTGTTATCTGTCGTTTCTGGGGCGACCGGGAAATGCCGCGGGAGGTCGCTGGTCATCGCCAAGGAGAGTTTCCGTGAACATAAGGTGGCCCGCAGCATCCTTTGCTGAACGAAGTTGACTGACTGTTACATCTTCACGCGATGAATGACCTGATTCTGTGCCTGACTGCTGCATAGAAAGTTGGCCATCACTCCGACTCTCGTATCCATATGAGCCGCCCCCGTAAGCGTCAGGGCCCTTGATCGCAGTGCGGTTCAGTACGATGCCAAGAACACGCGCCCCAACCATTTCGAGTGAAGCGAGCGAGCGCTCGAGCTCAAGCCGCTTAGTTCTCTGTGCACCAACCACCATTACAGCCCCCTGGACGCTTTGCGCGAGAACGGCAGCGTCCGTAACGGGTAACAAGGGAGGGGTATCGATAATTACCATGTCGAACGTTCGCTCAAGCTCCGCCAACAGTTCCTTCATTTCAGCCGAACCGAGGAGTTCGCTTGGATTCGGGGGTATACGTCCAGAGGTAAGGACGTACAAATTTTCGTTTCCCCAGGGCTGAAGCAGATCACTGACTTCCGCCGCCTTGATCAGGGCAGTACTCAGACCCACCGCGTTCTCAAGCCCGAGATAGTCCCCTATCATCGGCCTGCGCAGATCCGCATCGATCAAACAAACGGAGCTTCCAGCTTGGGCGCAGGCAATAGCGAGATTGATGGCCGTGGTGCTCTTACCCTCCCCCGGCATGGAGGACGTAACCAATATGCTTCCATTCGATGACGCTAGGGTTGCGAACTGCAGATTTGTTCGAAGTTGCCTGAAAGATTCTGCACGAGGGCTTTGTGGCGCTGCCTGGCTAAGAAGTGGACGTTCAGACGCTGCGGGATCGTTAGCTATGCCCGCGAGAATTGGCGTTGCAGTTACGGTCCGCAAGTCCTCTTCTCCTCGAATTTTGGTGTCTGTAGCCCTCCTGACAAAGGATGCACCGACACCCGCAAACAACCCAAGAACAGCCCCCAGGAGGAGACTGAGTTTGGTGTTGGGCGCAGATGGCGAGTCGGGTGCTACCGCTGGTGTTATAACCGAGAGGCGAACCGGCGAAGTTTCGTCGGGGCTGGTCGTTTCCAAGGTTTTCACGGCGTCGATCAAACTTTCGCCGACTGCTTGAGCCAACGCTGCCGCCTGAACCGGTGATGAGTCCGACGCGCGGATGGTAATGAGCACCGTGTTGAGGTCCGCGCCTGCAGTGACCCTCCCAGCCAGTTCCTTGGGGCGAACCTCCAAACCAAGAGAATCTATCGCGGGTTGAAGCACGACAGGCGTTGTGGCTGCCTTCACGTAGGACTGCACTCTTGCCTGTGTGAAGGTGTTGCCCTGCTGCAGCTCTTGAACGCTGCCAGTGTTCTGAATGGCGACAAAGAGTTCGGTCTCCGACGTGTAGGTGGGCTTCTCCAGCAGGGAAAACAAGCCACCTAACAGAATGCCGACAAGTGACATCGACAAAATAAGTAGCCAGTTCCGCCGCGCCAGAGTAACCAAGTCCCGAATTTCCAAGCTTCCCCCTGCGGTATCGAACGACCAGATGCGTGCCAGGCAGCGCGAAGATAGTCGTCGTAAAAGTCAGACTCAGTCTACCCGCCGTTTTTACGCAGGAGCGCAACGGTGAGAAGCCGGCTATCGCTTTGAGTAACATCACACTGCCGGCCTGGACCTGGCCACAACGCTTCGCCCGTGAAACGAGCTGGAACGTGGTCCGTCAACTAGATCCTTGAGAATGGACGCAACTAGTGGCGGCGCACACCAGACCTCGTAACAGACCTGAGGCGGAGGGCATTCCACTATCCTTTGGATGAGTGTTGGGTGACCTGAGCCCTCGTCAACCTGTCGGCTTTGACTATTACCGCCCAACAAAGGCGTCCCCTCAATGAAGGAACCAATGAATTCCGCTTCATCTCCAACGGTAAGTGCCGTGATCCTTACGCTCAATGAAGAAGAAACCATCAAACATGCAATCACCAGCCTTTCTTGGTGCGATGAAATTTTTGTGGTTGATAGTGAAAGCCAGGATCGCACCTGCGAAATAGCGGAAGCCTTGGGCGCAAAGATATATAAGCACCAACAAGAAGGCGCTTTCCTGATCAGCGAGCAACGTAACTGGGCTCTCCAAAGCCTGCCGTTTACGGGCGAATGGATACTGTTCATGGACGCGGACGAAGAATCCACCGAAGAGTTCCGGGAACAGGTCATGCGGGCTGCTTCAACTGCTACTTGCGACGCTTTTTACGCCGCTCCGGCCTTTATGTACTACGGCAAATGGCTTAAGCGCACCAGCGGCTACCCTAACTGGCATCCACGTATTGTTAAAGCGAACTCTTCTGTAAAGTTTACAGGTGGAGTATGGGAAGATTTTGATGAACCCGAAGCAGCGGGACGTATATCGGCTCCCTACATTCATGAGACCAATGCCAAAGGGTTGGAAGACTGGCTCACGAAACATGTTCGCTACGCCAAATGGGAAAGTGATCGTATAAGGAACAGAAGCGCTTCGGGGACTTCTAAGGCTGACAGACGCGGTCTCCTCCGCGCGATACGTTATCGCTTGGGCGGCTTAAGAAAGTACGCTGCCACGGCTTATCTTTTTATCGGCCGCCGTGGGTTCCTTGATGGGGCTGAAGGTCGCTCATACCTTCGAAGAATGTTTATTTACGAGTTGCTTATAGATGAATTCGGACTCGAAGGCCTGAAACGTGCGAAGAAAGGTGAAGGTAATTGACTTTTTCAAATGTTGATGATTTCAACGACGCAATTGAGTTCACATTTGTACTAGGTCGCGTCCACGACAAGATTGGTGGCCCGACGCGTACTATATGGGGATATGTTGAAGGACTAGAAGCCAGAGGAAGGTCTACTCGCGTTGCAGGGTTAGGCTCTCCTGAAACTCTTGCGGGAAGCTTTGGTCAAGCTAAGACCCAGGATCTCCTCGCTATCAGCGGCCGAGCATATGAGGCTTGGAAAGTGCTGTATCAGCTTTATCGGCGACAAACACCTGCTTCTGCACTCGTGATTGTGGGAGTTTGGCACCTTCCGTTCTTCGTCCTCGGATTTCTGCGCGTCCTTTCGATGGTCTACCCTGCGCTGGGACGACACCGAATCCTATTAATTCCGACCATGTCCCTAACGGAATACGACTGGGCGAAGCACCGGGCCGTGAAGTCGTGCATCAAACCGCTCGTAAGCCTAATTTTACGGTCGATGGATGGCATTATTTTCGCTTCGAGCGGCGAGCTTGAACTTAGCAGTCCGCGCACCTGGCAACGCGCTGAAGTGGTTCTTCATCCATCTGTGTCTACTAACTCAGCACCCGGCAGCTTCGCTCGCGATCTGGACGTTCTATTCGTAGGCCGCTTGGATCCTCAGAAGGACATACCGCTTTTGCTGGAAAGTTTTGCCAAAACTAGCGACAGAAACGTCCTTCACCTGGTCGGCGACGGCTCTCCAGAATACGTGCTGGAGCTGAGGCACTTGGCCGAGGGTTTGGGGGTGGCCGAGCGCATCGTATGGCACGGCTGGAAGACTCATAGTGAAACCCTTGAATACTTTCGCCGGGCACGCGTAGTTGCAGTGACATCTTTAGTAGAAAACTTCTGCCATGCGGCAGTGGAGGCTTTAGTCGCAGAAACCGATCTCGTCCTGGTGGACCGGGTAATGTCCGCCGTCGATTTTGCCCGACTCGCAGATATTGATGTGACCGATGCACAATCAGACCTTATTGCCAGCTGCATCCAAGCGCGGCTTGATGATTGGGACTCTAGACATCAATTGCGAAGCAGGTCAGCTTCTGCAGTTCGAAGTGCTTGCAGCCCCACCGAGGCTGCTGCCGCTGTAGAACTGTTCATCACCGACGCTGTCTCACGCAAGGCACCAGACAGCCCGAATCGTTAGGATCACCATGACACGTATCTCAATTTTGGGTCTTCACTACAATCCAGAACCCTCAGGTAATGCACCGTACACGTCCAGCTTGGCGGTTGGATTAGCACGGCGCGGACATGACGTAGGCGTGCTAACTGGTTTTCCTCATTACCCGGAGTGGAAAATCGCCGATGGCTACACCGGCTGGAGCCGGCAGGAAACCCTCGACGGAGTGTCCGTAAAACGACTCCGCCACCATGTACCCCCCAGACCTTCAGCCCTAAGCCGCCTACACATGGAGTTTAGCTTCGGAGCGCGGCTTATCACATCCAGATGGGGCCGACCAGAAGTAGTAGTCATGGTGAGCCCAGCCCTATTCTCTACTTCACTCGCCGTACTTCGCGCACGTTTAAGTCCTCGTAGGCCATCAGTCGCCATATGGGTGCAAGACATCTACAGCAGAGGATTAGTGGAAACTGCGGGAGCAAAAGGCTTCTCAGCAAAATTTGCAGCGCGAATCGAGGGTTGGATACTTAGTCGCGCGGATGGTGTTGTAGTCATTCACGACCGTTTCCGCGATTACTTGGTCAATACACTCGGCATAAGTGCAGCAAACGTATCGGTTATACGAAACTGGACGCACCTACCTGCTAGACCAGAGACGGGCCAGACTGAATTTAGAGCTAAAATGGGCTGGTTACCTGACGACTTCGTTGTACTGCATGCGGGTAATATGGGCAAAAAGCAGGGTCTAGAAAATGCCATCGAGGCTGCTGCCATCGCCGAACACCGCGGAAGTTCTGTGCGCTTCGTACTCATGGGTGATGGGAATCAGCGACGCCGGTTGGAAGACCTTGCACTAGGGAAGACTAAGATCTCCTTCATCGACTCGCTGCCAGACGATGACTTTCAATTGGCGCTGACAGCAGCTGATGCACTCCTGGTAAACGAACTCCCCGGTGTCAAAGACATGTCAGTCCCCAGCAAGCTGACATCATATTTTAACGCCGGCAGACCCGTTATCGCCGCTACCGACGAGAGTAGCGTCACAGCGCACGAGATCGACCGCTCGGGTGGCGGCATCCGTGTTGACGCGGCCGCCCCGTCCGCTCTTGTCAGTTCGGCAGAGGCCCTCCGGGCGGATGAGAACTGGGCTCGCAATCTCGGCAGCCAAGGCCTCCGCTACCGCTATGAAACATTGTCGGAGGAAGCGGCAATCGGGCATTATGATGAGTTCATCACGAGTCTGGCGACGTCGCGCAGCCGCTAGGTTGCGTGACTCTTTTTTGCTTCTGGGGGCATCTTTCATGACAAAACGCGCACTTATCACGGGCATTACAGGGCAGGACGGCTCCTACCTTGCTGAGCTCCTTCTTTCGAAAGGCTACGAGGTTCACGGTCTAATACGTCGTGCATCAACCTTCAACACGGCCCGGGTAGATCATCTTTACGTTGATCCCCACGATCCAAAAGCTCGGTTGTTCTTGCACTACGGTGACCTCAGCGATGGCGCCCGTCTGGTGACCTTGCTCGCAGAGATCCGTCCCGACGAGGTATACAACCTCGCGGCCCAATCGCACGTCCGGGTGTCCTTTGACGAACCTGAGCATACTGCGGACACCACTGGTGTCGGGACAATTCGATTGCTC
Organism: Pseudarthrobacter sp. NPDC058329; assembly: GCF_042879835.1. NCBI lineage: Bacteria > Bacillati > Actinomycetota > Actinomycetes > Micrococcales > Micrococcaceae > Pseudarthrobacter > Pseudarthrobacter sp. NPDC058329. The sequence continues at coordinate 171,987 of NZ_JBHVZR010000006.1, read as the reverse complement.
GAGGCAGTAAGAATGTCCGGAATTGACACTCGGTTTTATCAGGCTTCCTCCTCCGAGATGTTCGGCGCAACTCCGCCGCCTCAGAATGAAGAAACTCCGTTTTACCCCCGTTCGCCCTATGGTGCAGCAAAGGTCTACAGCTACTGGATCACCAAGAATTACCGAGAGGCCTACGGCATGTTTGCTGTCAACGGAATCCTCTTCAATCACGAGTCACCACGACGTGGTGAAACATTTGTAACGCGCAAGATCACCCGTGCAGTCGCTGCGATTAAAGCCGGCAAGCAGGATCTTCTTTATATGGGCAACCTGGACGCCGTACGCGACTGGGGATACGCAGCCGAATACGTCGAAGGCATGTGGCGAATGCTGCAAGCCGATGAGCCAGACGACTTCGTGTTGGCAACTGGCGGCAACTACACGGTTAGGGACTTTCTCCAAATCTCCTTTGAACACGCGGGCCTCAACTGGGAAAACCACGTTAGGTTTGACGAACGCTACCTGCGTCCGACCGAGGTGGACGCACTTGTTGGCGACGCCTCTAAGGCGCAAGAAAAGCTCGGCTGGAAGGCATCGGTTCATACCCCGGAGCTTGCGCGAATTATGGTAGACGCGGACATTGAGGCGCTCAAGCACGCAGGTAAAGACTGGATTGACGCCGTTGACCTCGCAAGTTGGAAAAACTAAATGAACGTTGATTACACACCTCGCGCGCTCGACCGGTCTGCGACCTTCTATGTAGCAGGACATAGAGGACTGGTCGGGTCAGCTATCTGGCGCCATCTAGAGGCATCCGGATTCAGCAGCCTCGTTGGTCGCACCTCTTCAGACCTTGATCTTAAAAATAGAGAAGAGGTTTTCCGTTTCTTTGCAGAAACAAGGCCGAGGTATGTCGTCCTTGCTGCTGCTAAAGTCGGAGGAATACTAGCCAACAGTACGTACCCCGTCGATTTCCTAAGTGACAACCTCAGGATTCAGGTCAACGTCTTAGATGCAGCGCGAGAATTTGGCGTTGAACGTCTTCTGTTCCTAGGTTCATCATGCATTTACCCGAAATTTGCGGAACAACCGATTCGGGAAGAGTCTCTACTAACCGGTCACCTCGAACCCACTAACGACGCCTATGCGGTCGCCAAGATTGCAGGCATCATGCAGGTCCAAGCGGTTCGTCGCCAGTACGGATTGCCCTGGATTTCGGCTATGCCTACCAATCTCTACGGGCCCGGGGACAACTTCTCACCAGAGGGATCGCATGTACTCCCCGCTCTCATTCGCCGGTTTGAAGCGGCGGCACGTTCCGGTGCGTCAACAGTGACAAATTGGGGCACCGGAGCACCCCGCCGGGAATTTCTGCATGTTGACGACATGGCAGCCGCCTGTCTACACCTGTTGGAGAACTACGACGGCTCCGCCCAACTAAATGTCGGCACGGGCACCGACGTCACAATCAAGGAGTTGGCTTCGCTCGTGGCGGAGACCGTTGGCTATGACGGTGAAATTGTTTGGGACACCTCAAAGCCGGACGGGACGCCCCAGAAGCTTCTTGACGTGTCGCAACTGGCACAGGCTGGTTGGACCTCCGGTATTGACCTCCGGGAGGGCATCAAGAGCACCGTCGAATGGTTCCGGGCCAACGTCGGCAACGTCAGAGCTTAGGAATATGGTGATGGGGGGCGCTGAAAATTTGGGAACGACAGCTGCCAGTAGTCTGGGAATGAAACGCGTCTCTGCGCGGTGGCGCTCTCGTTATTCGTCGCGCCTACGGCTTATCGACGCTGGCGTCGTCATTTGGGCGGTAGCGGGCGCATTTGGCATTAGGTTCGGGTTTCCCGACATTGACAGTTCAAGTGTTCGCGATGCAGACTACGTTCTTCTTTCTGTACTTCTTGTCCTCAGTTGGTGGTGCATGCTGGAGTTCTGGGGCTCCCGAGAAGCCCGTGTCCTAGGATCCGGGACGGAAGAATATAAGAGGGTCATCGCCAGTTCTGCTTGGCTGTTCGGCTTTGTGGCTGTTGTTTCATATGCGCTCAAGATCGACACGGCACGAGGTTACGTCGGGCTGGCCTTTCCGGCGGGGGCTTTCGGCCTGCTGGCAGCTCGCTGGTTTCTCCGCCAGCACATCATTCTGGAACGCAAGCATGGAAAGAGCGATTCTCGAGTACTCATTATCGGCGGGCCCTTTTCCGCCGCTCACTTGGTCCGTTCACTCGCCAGCGCCCCGGCTGCTGGTTATCGCCCCGTGGCTGTCCACCTGCCAGGAGCCGGGCAAGGCTTCGATCCTTCCGACCTTGAAGTTCCCGTTACCGGGACCACTACTGAGTTCGACTCAATTCTGAGAGTGATTCTCGATACTGACGTCGATGCAGTCGCAATATCTGCGGGTGTGAACATGCACCCTCAAGATCTCCGTCGCCTCGGTTGGGAACTAGCTGCTCGTGACATCGGCATGATCATGGCACCAGCTTTAACAGATATCGCGGGACCACGCATCCATACTCAGCCGGTTGCGGGATTGCCTTTGATCCATGTTTCGACACCCAAGCTGACGGGTGGAAAAAAAGTAGCTAAGCGAGCATTTGACTTGGCCATCTCAGGGGTGCTGTTGGCAGTCTTAGCGCCCGTATTCCTAACAATCGCGATATTGGTGCGGGTTACGGATTCAGGTCCAGTTTTTTACCGCCAGGAGAGAGTTGGAATTCGAGGAACCACGTTCCATATGCTTAAGTTCCGATCGATGAAAGTCAATGCGGACGCTGAACTTGCCGCTCTCCTCAAAGCTCAGGGAGCAGGAGACACGCCTTTATTCAAAGTTGATAGGGACCCCCGTATCACCCCGCTAGGTCGCATTCTTCGAAAATATTCCTTGGACGAACTTCCTCAGCTCTTCAACGTTTTGAACGGGAGCATGAGCCTTGTGGGTCCACGTCCCCAGCGGGAAGGAGAGGTCGCGCTTTACGACGATGCGGCTCACCGACGTCTATACGTTAGTCCCGGTATGAGTGGGCTTTGGCAGGTGAGCGGACGCTCCAATCTCACTTGGGAAGAAAGTATTAGACTCGATCTTTATTACGTTGAAAACTGGTCGCTCATGGGTGATGTTGTGATCCTCTTCAAGACTTTCAAAGCAGTATTTGCAAGCACCGGCGCGGTATAACCGTCAGTCCGGCCCACTAACCGCGGTTGCTACCGCCCGTCCTTGCTTGGGGAAGACATAAAATGCGTATTTCAGTTATCGGTTGCGGCTATCTTGGCGCGGTTCATGCTGCTTGCATGGCGAAATTAGGACATGAAGTCGTGGGCATCGATGTCGACGAGAGAAAGATCCTCGAACTTTCGGCTGCTAGAGCACCTTTTTTTGAACCTGGTCTTGAAGAATTGCTCCATGAAGTTCAAGAAACCGGAAGATTGACTTTTACTACCGATCTTTCGGCTGCCCAGGGAAGTGCTGTCCACTTCATATGCGTAGGTACGCCCCAGAAAAAGGGTGAAAATGGCGCGGACCTTACATTTGTCGATGCTGCGACCCTCGGTCTGATACCCTTTTTGTCGCCAGGCGACGTAGTTGTCGGCAAGTCGACAGTACCTGTTGGGACCGCCGCACGGCTTTCAACTTTGGTCACGAACCAAGAGCCGAATGCGCATCTGGTCTGGAACCCAGAATTCCTCCGAGAAGGCCACGCCGTATCCGACACCCTTCAGCCTGACCGCTTCGTATATGGTGTCGGCGATGGCTCGGAAGAGCATCCCGCTGTAGCGATTTTGGACGAAGTTTACGCGACGCCGCTATCCGCTGGTACTCCGCGTCTGGTTTCCGACCACCCGACAGCAGAATTGGTCAAGACTGCGGCCAACTCATTCCTGGCTACGAAGATCTCCTTTATCAATGCCATGGCCGAGGTCTGTGAGGCCGCCGGAGCGGACGTAGCCCTGCTGGCAGATGCAATCGGAATGGATGACAGAATTGGCCGGAAGTTTCTGAACGCCGGAATTGGCTTCGGGGGCGGATGTCTTCCGAAAGACATCCGCGCGTTTATGGCACGAGCAGGAGAGCTCGGAGCCGACCAGGCTCTGACCTTTCTACGGGAAGTGGATGCAATAAACATGCGTCGACGGACGCGAGTAGTCGAACTTACACGCGAACTCTGCGGTGGTTCCCTGATGGGCAAGAGAATAACAGTGCTGGGTGCCGCCTTTAAGCCAGAAAGCGATGACGTACGAGATTCACCGGCTCTAAGTATCGCCGCGCAGTTGCAATTGCAGGGCGCTGTGGTCACTGTCACGGACCCCGAGGCACTCCCTAACGCTTCACGACGCTTCCCTGAACTGCACTATGAGGAGCAAACTGAGGTTGCCCTCGAACGAGCGGACGCTCTGCTGCTATTGACAGAGTGGCAGGAGTATAGGGACCTTGATCCTTATGAAGCGGCGTTGGTTGTGGATACTCCCAACATTCTGGATGGGAGAAATGTGCTCGACGCCAGCAAATGGCGAGCAGCTGGCTGGACTTACCGCGGACTCGGGCGGCCTTGAGAATGGAGGGCCCCCAGGCCGTTATCTCGCCCGAATTTTCAGTACATCTGCGCGGGATTAGAAAGCGTCGGCGAACTACGGCAATCATCCTTTCCTTCATCTTGCTTCTTGTACTGACCGGATGGACCGGCTGGTTAGTCGCAAAAGCCAGTGCAATTCGGAGTGAAATCAGTGCGGCCATTAGCTTAATTACTCAAATGAAAAGTGAGTTGGCCGCATCTGACGAAAAGTCGGCTCAACGAACCGCCCGTGAAGTACGCAGTCACACCGCCGCCGCTAGAGAAGCAGCTGATGATCCCTTGTGGACTCTGACATCGAATCTGCCTTTTATTGGAGCTAATATAGGCGCCGTGTCGGAGGTTGCCCGCTCAGCGGACGACGTTGCCGGCTTGAGTTTGGTGCCGTTGATGGATGTTTGGGGATCGCTTCATTGGGACACCGTCCTCCCCACCCGGAGCGGTAGTGACTTAGCGCCGTTGAAGGCAGCATCACCTACCGTGAAGTCTGCAGCCTATGCAGTACGCGTCTCTACGGAGCGGCTTTCAGCGATCGACAAAAGCAGACTACTGCCGCAGGTGGCTAAGCCGCTAGCTGATGCAACAGAACAGCTTCAGGAAATCACTGGGGCGCTTAACGTCGCGGCAGCTGCTTCCACAATCGCTCCTGGGATGCTCGGTGCCGACGGCGCAAGAAACTACCTTCTCATCGTCCAAAATAATGCTGAATCCAGGTCGTCGGGGGGAATTCCTGGTGCTTTGGCCGTGCTAAATCTGGATGCTGGGAAATTGACGCTCGGCGCACAAAACAGCGCGTCTGGTCTCGGCGTTATGTCCCCGGTTATACCTGTAGATCCACAACAGAAGCAGATCTATTCGGGTCGGCTCGGAAAGTTTATTCAGGACGTTAACCTCACCCCCGACTTCCCGACTGCTGCTGCAACAGCTCAAGCAATGTGGGAACAAAGAATGGGACAGCGTGTCGACGGTGTGATTTCAATTGATCCTGTAGCTCTCAGTTACATCTTGGACGCTACAGGCCCTGTTACCGTCAACAGTCCGGAACTTGCTGTCCTGCCCATCAGCGGTTTGCCGACTGAACTGAACGCGGGCAACGTCGTTTCTACCCTCCTCTCGGACGTCTACTCTCAAGTTGAACAGCCTGAACTCCAAGATGCCTACTTCGCCGCAGTAGCCAAACAGGTCTTTGATGCTCTCGGAAACGGGAAGTCTGAACCGACAGCACTGATGGACGGACTTTCCCGCGCTACCGAGGAAGGTCGCATCCTGGTGTGGTCGCGCAACGAGAATGAGCAAGCGGTTCTCGGGCAGTATGCTCTCAGCGGGGCAATAGCCGGTCCGAGTGTCCTGCCAGCCCAGTTCGGCGTCTACTTCAATGATGGCACTGGCGCGAAGATGGACTATTACGTCAAGCGCACTGTGCAACTCATCAAAGAATGCCCCAGAGATGGCTACGAACAGACCACTGTCCGGGTAACAAGCACGAATACAGTTCGTCACGATGCGGCCGACGTTCTGCCTACATACGTGACTGGTGATGGCAGCTTCAATGTGCCACCTGGATCGGTTCAGACGAACATTGTGGCCTACGGGCCATCGCAAGCATACGTGGAGACCGCCAAGGTAGACGGTCAAGGAACAGAGTTTGCGCCCTACCTTCACGGGAACCGACCGGTCGGCGTCTATGCAGTGCGGCTTGCACCCGGTGAAAGCAAAACAGTGGAGTTCACATTTGGTAAGATAGTCCAGCACACCGAACCTTACGTCTTTGTCACACCCACTGTGCAGCCGGTTGATGATGTGAAGTTGCCCACATTAACTGCATCGTGTGGCTAGAGCTAATAAACAGCGCGTTAACAGTATGTAAACCAATTGGATTGAGATTGCTCACAACGAAGAGCAGGTGATACGGTCTTGTTTGGGATACCTATCCGTAGTTCTGCACTAACAGGTCTCGTGCGGAGGGGAACACTCCCCAAAATCGGGTACATCAAAACTTAAACGTCTCCGGGGGGACACATGAAGAAAACACTCGCAGCACTCGCACTTGCAGGATCCATAGCACTTATCGGTTCGGCTCCCGCTGTGGCCGGGACCTACCCTGCCCTGCCGCCTCAGGCCGCTGTTTCTGACGGTACTGTTGGTCCGGGAGAAACCTTTGTCTTCCGCGGCCAGGGTTTTCGCGCCGGTGAACGACTCATCATCCGCGTAACGCCCGGGCAGCCTCCAGCAGCCTCAGGCGCGAACATCGCCGGTGGTACGTCGTTCTCGGCCAAGATTCCGGTTCTCCTAGCGCCCCAGGAGCTCAGTGCGACTGCCGACGCTCAGGGTGCTTTTACGCTCCCGATCTCCATCAGTGAACCCGGTACCTACAGCCTGACAGCTGAAGGCGTAGATTCCGGTGTCGTCGTTGGCCCCGTCACGGTCACTGTGGCTGCTTCCCTGGCCAACGCCGGTAGCAACGCTGCCGGCGCCCCGCTGGCTAACACCGGTTCGGGTTCCGGCCTTGCAAACACCGGCGCTGATTCCGGCCTGGTCCTCTGGACCTTGGTTGGCGCTGGCGCTCTGGCCGCTGGTGCAACTTCAGTAGTTGTTGTTCGCCGCCGTGCCAAGGCTGAGGTCGCTGCCTAACAGCTTCGCTCTAAGCACCAAAGAGGGTGGGGTTCTCCGGGAAACCGGGGAACCCCACCCTCTGTATTTAAGGATGCGACTGGCTCAACCGCAGGAGCGCTCTGTGGTATTCGTTAGGGTTATGGGGAAACATTGGCGCAAGGCATCAGAACGGTTAGATCCGGACCAGCTGAGGCAGGTGTGAGGCACTTCCACAACCACAGGCTCTGGCGGCTCGTCCTCCTCGCCATGTTGGTCCCGTTAGCTTTCATCGGCTTCTGGCCGAGTCCCGTCGACCAGCCCCTGCAGGGGCAGCTTGCACGGTTTTTGCAGTTCCTCCACCGCAACGGAATTCCAGCATGGTTCAACTACAAGGTCGTGGAAGCTACGGCAAATGTAGCGCTGTTCATCCCGCTTGGTTTCGTAGGCTCACATGCATTTTCTGAAAGTGGATGGTGGCGAATCGGCGCATTTAGTTTATCTATTTCCGCCTGTATGGAACTGGGCCAGCTCTTGTTTCTTCACAACCGCTTTGCAAGTCCTATCGACCTTGTGACAAACGCATCAGGTGCTGTCATAGGCGCCCTGCTGGCGGCTCATTTGGTCAGAAGACTAGAGGCCCGCCGCCTTTCGGCAACGGGCCTCTAGAAAGGCGTTACAGCGCTGGTTAGTTGACGAAGGCCTTCATCCAGGTCTTCAGGTCCTCGCCGAACTCCACCCGCTCGGAAGCCAGCGTGATGACGGCCTTGAGGTAGCTCAGCTTGTCACCGGTATCGAATCGGCGGCCCTTGAAGACCACGCCGTACACGCCTGAGCCTTCGCCCTCACCTGCCGCAAGGGTCTGCAACGCATCCGTCAGCTGGATCTCGTTGCCGCGGCCCGGCTCGGTGTTCTCCAGCACGCCGAACACGGACGGGTGCAGCACGTACCGGCCGATCACGGCCAGGTTGGACGGCGCGTCGGCCACGGCCGGCTTCTCCACCAAGCTGTTGACGCGGACGTAGTCCTCGCCCTCTACAACCGTGATGTCTGCGCAGCCGTAGGCGCTGATCTGGGACGGGTCCACCTCAATCAAGGCAATCACGGAACCGCCGGTCTTCTGCTGCACCTCGATCATGGTGGTCAGCAGCGACTCGGCCTCATCGATAAGGTCATCACCCAGAAGCACCGCGAAGGGCTCGTCCCCCACATGCTGCTTGGCGCAGAGCACCGCGTGGCCCAGGCCCTTGGCCTCACCCTGCCGAACGTAGTGGATGGGGCCCAACTCGGCCGCGTACTGGATCGACTCCAGTCGGTCCTTATCGCCCTTCAATTCCAGCACGCGCTCCAAACCCGGGGCACGGTCAAAGTGGTCCTCCAGGGCACGCTTGCTGCGGCCCGTAATCATCAGGACGTCGTCGAGGCCGGACTTGATGGCCTCTTCTACGACGTACTGGATGGCCGGGCGGTCCACCACCGGCAACATTTCCTTCGGCATTGCCTTGGTGGCGGGCAGGAAGCGAGTTCCCAATCCGGCAGCAGGAATGACGGCTTTGGTAACAGCTTTCCCCATAGTCATACGTGAACCTTACAAATCAGCGGCAGGCAAAGGCAATTTACCGCCTGTAAACTTGGGCTCGCGTTTCTCCTGGAGAACCCGGAAATCCTCGGCGTAATCCTCCGTTGTGCAGAGTCGTGCCTGCTCAGCGTTCTCCTCGGTCATCGAATCCCACAGTCCCAGGCCCTGGTCCCGAATGTACTGGCGCTGAACGCACCGGTGGCACCGCGGGCCATCCGGCCCACGATCTCCCGCGTGCTTTCCAACAGCGAATCCGCAGGCAGGGCCCGGCTGAACATTCCCTGCGCTACCACCTCTGCGCCGCTGATCAGCTCGGCCGTGTAGCTGAGGTCCAGCGTCCGGTGCATGCCCAGCCGCTCAGTGAAGTACCTGTGCCCGACCGAATCCAGCGTGGCCCCAGCTTCGCGAACGGCGACCCGAACTTCGCGTTCTCCGCCACATACACCACGTTCGTGGCCAGCAGCAGCCCCAGCCCCACACCCAGACAGGCCCCGCGCGCCGCAGCGAACGTCGGAGCCGGGAAAGACGCCATTCTTCAGCAGCGGCTCCACCAGCGCGCCCGGGAACGCGGCGGCGTCGTCATTCTCAGGCGACACGTTATGGATGTCCCGGCCCGCGCAGAATGCGCGGCCCTTGCTCGTCCAGCGAGTTGGAGCGTGGGTAAGCACCAACATGATTTCGAGGCCTTATGCCGGCGGAAGGACTCTTTGTCGTTTGCCCGGACCTTGGGGCCGCCACCAGAGACGATGGGCGGAACGGCGCAGGGGCACTTGGTTACCGATGGCGCAGCTCAAATGAGCCGGGTGGTTGAATACGCTGGAGTAGCGACGCTGCTGGCGATCACGCTTCGACCATTTAGTCGCGAGACTGGCCCAACGCCTCCACTGGGCTATTAACACAGACCGTGGCAGGTCTCGTCCTAAACCCGACCCAAGAGGACGGCTTTCGCTTCAGCAGGGAGCGGAGAAATCTCGTTCCGCTGATACTGCCTGCCGATGACCTCCGAGTGGGCCTGCAAGGAGATCTTCCGGTGTAGAGCCTTGCAGTAGAACCGACGAATTCATACCGACGATTGCTGCGGGATCGCGCGGTCAAGGATGGTCTAGCCTCCGGGCAGAGCCTTGAGGAACGACAAAATCAATGACGGCGGGGAAGGATGAGGTTCCGCATAATTCGCGGTGCCGCACGCAGGAACCGCCTCCACCTGGCCTGGTGCTGCTGGAGCCGGCCACGGAAGGACATGTCTGCGTAAATGTCCGCGCTCAAGAAGACCTCGGGCATCGGGAAAACGGCTCGAAACAGCATCTTCGGTTTGTCCTTAAGGGGCGCCTGGACAATGGCAATAAGCCGGGCGCTCCCCGGTTCCCTCGCCATCAAGCGGTTCCGCCATTCAGTGGATGGCTCCGGCCACTCCACGGTGGTTGTCTCTGGTAGGAGGTCCTCGAGAAAGGGGCGCAGGGCAGCCAAGGAGTCGGTAGCTGTGGCAATTCTTAGGATGGCGGTCGTGAGCGATTGCCGTTGGGTCAAGTGGGCCAGGAAAGCGAGCTCCCGTCTGCCAGCAGGGACTTGGGGCGACCGGAGGGCGTGCAGCGCCAGAATCAAGATTCCCAGCGCCCGTGACGGTACCCGCACTTGCTGTCCTGCAAGCTCATGGACGTCCGTGCTTGACCACATAGTCTCGAAACATTCCGTCGAGTGACTCTCCATCCCTGGAAAGCGGAAGTGGACATCGATGCAACAAGGCCAGTCAGGATGGTCGACAGTCACCGAGTGTTTTGGAAACGTCCTACTGTCAGGGTCCGCAGGGCGCTCCCGCCAGCCCCGCTCCCGAAGGCCTTGCAGCATCTGTTCCAAGTTGGATGGCGACACAAAGACGTCCACGTCAGCCGACGGCTTGGGCTCGCGCAAGCCCTGCATCACACTCGCCGGTCCCTTGATGAAAAAAGCCCGTAAGCCAGAGCTATCGGCCGCCCGCGCCACCATCGCGTGGCCCAGGAGCACGGCCTCGGCAACGCTGAGCTGCACTCCACCACCGCTGTCCCTCTCCGTCATTTCCTAGTCCTTAGCCCTGCGCCCGCCGGGCACCTCTGCCGTGGCGTCTAGGGCTTCCGCATCCTGCCCCGCCCCAATGCGCTGTACTTCAGCCGGTGGCGTGGGACCGGACGCAGAGTCATACGTTCCGTAGTACGAGTAGGCGTCCGTTCCGCGAGTCGGCACGTAATTGAGGACGGCGCCGAGAATTCGACCCCTAACCTTCTCGAGGTTCCCCAGCGACTGTGCCAGCTGCTCCTGAGTTGTCTTGCCGGTCCGGATCACCACAATGGCGCCGTCCGCCGCGCGGGAGAGGACGGCTGCGTCCGTCACCGGAAGCAGCGGTGGCGCGTCGATCAGGACGATTGCGTCCTCGGCCAGGGCATTCAGCATGTTCTTCATAGCCCGGGACCCCAGGAGCTCGCTGGGGTTCGGCGGGATGCGCCCCGAGCCAAGGACTGTGAGGTTTGGCAGGGCACCCCAAGGCTGAAGAACGTCTGCCAACTCAGCGGTGCCGGTGAGGACATCGGTGACCCCCACGCCTGGAACAAGGTTAAAAACGTCTACCAAAGTTGGCCGTCGCAGGTCGCCGTCGACCACTACGACGTTTTCGCCGGCGGCTGCCATCGTGACCGCGAGGTTGGCCGTGACGGTGGATTTGCCTTCCGACTGCACGGAGCTGGTAACAACGATGATCCGGGGTGGCTGGTCCACGTCGAGAAAGCTGATGTTGGTACGCAGTTCGCGGAGGGCTTCCGCCATCGCTCCGCCTGCTTCGTGGACCTCCGCTGCGGTGCCGACCTCAAGAACGGTGCTTTTCCCGTCCAGGCGATGGTCCACAGGAAGAGTACCTATCGCAGGGACGCCAAAGAGCCGTTCGATCTCGTCGGCCTGACGGATGCGGCGGTCAAGGTGCCTGCGGATGACTGCATAGGCAACACCGAGAGCCAATCCGATGAGTGCGCCCAATACTAGGTTGAGCTTGGTGTTGGGTGACGTGGGGCTGGTAGGAAGGACCGCTTTGCCCAGCGGGAGTACCCGGACAGCCGTTGCGGTGGCATTGACCGTTAAACCGGGTTCGGGAGTAGTCGCGGTACCCGGCTCCACAATAGTCTCGGTGGGAGGTACCGTTTCGATCGCTTCCACCTGCGCGGCGAGGCCATTGACCCAGGCGTCGGCCACGCGTTGTGCGGTACCCGGGTTGGTTGATTGGGCGGTGACCCTAATTTCGGCGGTGTCCAGCGGGACCTTCACGCTAATGGTTCCGAGCAGGGCATCTGCCGTGGTGTTCAGCTCCAAGTAGGCGATGACCCTGTCCGCCACGAGCCGGGACTTTGCGACAGACTCGTAGTTCTTGACCTTCGCCTTGGCCAGGCTGTCCCCGGCGAGCGACAGGCTGACGTTGTTGGAACCGGGCGTAACCACGATGCCGCTGGAATCCGAGGAGTAGATCTTGGGCTGGAGGACAGTCCAGCCGCCCGCCGTTACGGTGCCCAATAGGGTGAAAGCGACAATTGCCTTCCAGTAGACGCGCAGTACACCTATGTAATCCGTCAGGTCCATTCCCGCGGGCGCTTCCGAGGGCGCCGTGGCTGTTGTGCTCATAGTGGTTCCTTCCACTCAAGTTCTCTGTTTCCCGTCCCGGAGTTCATGACCGGGATACTGCTTCGAGTGGTCCCCCACGCGGTTGGCAGCTACTTGCTGCCCTGTTCCAAGACTGCTTTCCCAATGAGCTGCGCCGTAGCTCCGGCGACGGCCTCCCGGTAGCCTTCCGGGGAGCCGTGCACCAGGCCGACTTCTCCGGCGAGCTGGTCCAGCGTCACTGGGTTGGCGGAGGCTTCCCAAATGACTGGGCCGATCCCGCTGAGCCGCACAATCTCGTTGTCCAACATGACCAGCGCGTCGCCATTGATGACCACTGCGTCCTTGAATGCGGCACGCCGGATACACCCGTCCGGGAGGGGCCCGAGCTGGGCAACTTCTGCTGCCCGGGGTTCCCATTCCGGCTCTGTCTCAGGTTGCGCCCGGAACAACGGCTCTAAGGCGGCCGGCAGATCAGCGGCTTCCGAATAGGTCACCTGCCATACTCCCCCGACGCTGTCGATCAGGCGGCACAGCGACTGCAGCGGCTCCTCGATGTCGCCCTGCGAAGACGAGTCCGGAATCAGGGCCAGCACCGCATCGGCCACAGGGACCCTCTGCAGCAGCGGGGCCGCAGAGGGGCTGCTTTGGACCCGATTTAACAGCACAATGGAATGGATGACGGGCTTGGCGGGGGCTGGCTGAAGCCCGAGCTCGTCCGGCCCAACCTGTCGTTTGGGAAGGCCGTGCCCTTGCTTCACAGACAGTGGCTTGGGGTATGAAACAACCGAGCCGTCTGGGCCTATGGCTACCGTTTCATCCGTGACATAGCCATAGATCCGTGCCAGCACCGAGGCCGCTGTGGTCTTGCCCGTTCCCGACTTGGCTACGAGCGCGACCACCGCCCCCGTTGAAGGGTCTGCCACTCCACAGGCGTGGAGCATCATAAGTTCACCGGCGTTGGCCAGGATGGCGGCAACTGTGAGCCGGGACGTGAGGTTTTCAGCCAACTCCTCAAAGGAGCCCGCCTGCAGTTGAAAAGTGCCGACGTCGTTCGCCAGTGACTGATGGGTGACCGACGCCGAGAACGGCTGCGAAGCGGTGGGTTCCAGCGGCAGCGGCGGAGCCAAGGGCTCTTGGCTGCTAACACACCGCGCCCAGGCCAAGCGCATGGCATTCCGCTGCCCAGAGGTGACTTTGCGGCCCCAACGAACGCCGAACTGCACGTCGAGGACATCCACATAGAGCAGGTCACTGTCGCTGGGTAATTCCTCACACCTGCTTGGCGTCCAAACTATCCGTACGTCAGTCATGGTCCCCCCGAACGTAAAGCTATTAGAGCAAAGTGTTGCTGGCAGGCTCAATCAGGCGCTGGGCTTGGAGACTGGCCAGAAACCCTTCGACTTGCGTCTGCATCTGGCCGGTTTGGTCCTCGAAACTCGCGTCGAGTTCAGCGATGATGGATTGCTCGGTTCGTTGCCCATCGATGAGTTCCCAGATGGTTGAAGCAGTGCCTTCCAAAACCACGGGCTGCGTTGCGTCCAGGTGGAGCAGCGCCACGCGGTTTGCTGAACTTGTGCGGACTTCTGCGACTAGGCCGCCACGTTTCCAGACCATCCGATGGCCTAGGTGAGTCTGATGTCGGTCGAGATCGGCTCGCCGACGCTGGGGTAGGTCACGGTGACGGTCATCCGAAAGTTCCCTGTCTGCCTCTTTTGGCCTCTGTAGTAAAAAGATGCCAACACAACGGCAGTACCCTGACTTGCAACGTCCGGAATAGTGAAAGTGGCGTTATAAACGCCGTTCGTAATGACGTTGTCGGAACTCAATGACACGGTGGAGTTGGTCAGAGTTAGAATTCCTACCCCTAGGTCCCCTGTTGCTGCGGGAACGGGCTCAATTCGGATCGATCCCACGACGCTCGTGTTTTGACTGCTGGTGTTTGTGATGTGGAAGCCTGTGGGCACGTTCCCTGGGCGGCTTTGGCCCGGAGCCCCGGAGAGGAGCGGAATATTTGGCACGCTAGATAGAAGCCCGTCAAATGCGGCCGTCGTGCCGAGTGGTCCTGGGGACGCCGAAGCCGGAGGGACGGCGACGGTGGTCAGGATGACCGGCAACGACCACGCCACACCTTTGACGACCCGGCGACGGCTGAAGCTGCCTTCTTCGCTCCCCGTAACCGTCGCGTTCGAAACCTCAGACACTGCGCCCCCAAAGTAGTTTTCAGCCGCGGGCCAGTCACTGGAGACCGGCAGCGGGGATTGGCCGAGTGCTTCCCGGCTTCTCCTACTCTTGCGAACGGGCACAAAGATTTCCACAAATGAGACTCAAGTTTCAGTCAAGATTGGGCTTCAACGTCGAGAAATCGCTTTCATCAGCAGTTATGTTAAGAAGTGCTCCAATGTGACGGGGCATGCATCCTCGGCCGCACGCATCAATCGTTGGCTGAGGCTGGAGGAAGACGTCCCGTCAAGCTCCGCCAATGAAGCCGGTGAACTGAGGCTCCCGCTTCTCCTGGAAAGCCCGGAATCCCTCGGCGTAGTCGTCGGTTGTGCAGAGTCGTGCCTGCTCAGCGTTCTCTTCGGTCATAGCTTCCCACAGCCCCAGGCGCTGGTCACGGATATGTGCCACAAGCTCCTTGCTGGCAGAAAAGGCCTCCGTGGCGCCGGTAGCTACCTTGGCGACAATCGCCCGGGTGCTTTCCAGCAACGAATCCGCCGGCATCGCCCGGCTGAACAGTCCCTGCGCCACGGCCTCGGTGCCGCTGATCAGCTCCGCGGTGTAGATCAGGTCCAGCGTCCGATGGATCCCCAGCCGCTCGGTGAAGTACCAGTGCCCGCCCGAATCCAGCGTGGCCCCCAGCTTCGCGAACGGCGAGCCGAACTTCGCGTTCTCCGCCACGTACACCACGTCCGTGGCCAGCAGCAGCCCCAGCCCCACCCCCAGGCACGCCCCATGCGCCGCCGCAAAGGTCGGCGCCGGGAACGCGCTCATCTTCTTCAGCAGCGGCTCCACCAGCCCGCCCAGGTACGCGGCGGCGTCGTCATTCTCCGGCGTGACGTTCTGGATGTCCCGGCCCGCGCAGAAGGCGCGGCCCTCTCCCCGCAGCAGCAGCGCCCGCACCTCACCGCGCGAGGCGGCGGCAGCAGCGTCGTCGTACGCCTGGGACAGCTCCGCGAGCGCCTGCTCATCCAGCGAGTTCAGTTTGTACGGCGCGCTGAGGACCACCTCGGCGACGTTGTTGCTGATGGAAAGGGAAATCATGCGGGCTCCTTCGGAGGAATCAGGACTTAGACGTCGAAGTCGACGGTGACTTCCTTGGTGGTGGGGTGGCTCTGGCAGGTCAGCACGTAGCCCTTGTCCAGCTCATCCTGCTCCAGCGCGTAGTTCTCGTCCATGGTCACGCTGCCGGTGACCACCTTGGCCCGGCACGTGCCGCACACTCCCCCGGCGCACGCGAACGGCACGTCCGGGCGGACCCGCAGCGCGGCGTTCAGGATGGACTCGCGGGCGTGGGTAGGGCTGGCCACCTCGCCCTGCAGGCCGTCCAGTTTGAACGTGATCTTGTACGTCTCCTTGGACTCGTCCACCACCACGGGCCGGCCCGCATGTCCCTCCGGCTTGTCCGGCTTCCCCGACGTAAACAGCTCGAACCGGATGTTCTCCGGCTTCACGCCGCGCTCGGCCAGGGTGTCCCGGCACAGCTGCACCAGCTCGAACGGCCCGCACAGGAACCACTCGTCCACATCGTCCGCGTGGATGGCCGTGCCCAGCAGCTGCTGCAGCTTCTCGGCGTCAATCCGGCCACTGAGCAGCGGCGCGATCCGCTGCTCGCGGGACAGCACGTGGTGGATGGCCAACCGCTGCGGGTACTTGTCCTTCAGGTCCGCGAGCTCCTCCAGGAACATCACATCCATGGCGGCCTTGTTGGCGTAGATCAGGTCGAACCGGCTCTCCGGGTTGGCGGCCAGCAGCGTGCGGGCGATCGCGATCACCGGGGTGATGCCGCTGCCGGCGGCGATGGCCACAAAGCTCGCCTCCCCGTGGCTGGCCACGTCCCCCGCCAGCTCCTCCGGGTTGTTCATGGAGTTCATCCGGTTCTGCTCCACGGCCGTGCCGTCCTTGCCGTGCCGGGACACAAACGCGCCCATGGGGCTCATCACGTCCAGGGTATCCCCGGCCTTCAGCTCGGCGTTGGCCCAGGTGGAGAACAGCCCGCCCAGGTCCTTCTTCACCGCCACCCGGATCTCGCTGCTGCCGTCCGCGAAGCTGCGCGGCTCGGCGCAGATGGAGTAGCTGCGGCGCACCTCTTTGGGCACCCCTGTTTCGTCCGGGAGCTTGGTGCGCAGGGCCACGTACTGGCCGGGCAGGTAGTCGAACTGGCCGGCGAGCTCTGTGGGGACGTGGAAGCCCACCTCGATGGCGTCCTCGGTGAGCCGGCGCACCTCCTTCACGGCGAGGGTGTGGAAAGACGGACGACGGCGGCCGGTGGCCTGCGCCGATTCGGCGGCGGTCTGGCGGACAACAGGCATGGGGCTTCCTTACAGCACTTTGAAGTAGTCGAACGGTTCCCTGCAGTCCTGGCACACATACAGCGCCTTGCAGGAGGTGGAGCCGAAGCGGGTGAGTTCCTTGGTGTGCAGGCTGGCGCACTGCGGGCACTTGACCGCCATTTGCAGCCGGATGGGGCCGGCGTGCCGTGCCGCATCTGCTTTTCCGGTTGGCGGGGCGATGCCGTACTCCTGCAGCTTCTGTTTTCCTTCTGCGCTCATCCAGTCCGTGGTCCAGGCCGGGGCGAGCACCAGGTCCACCTCGACGTCCTGGTAGCCCTCTTTTTTGAAGGCCGCTTGCAGGTCGTCGCGGATGGCGTCCATCGCCGGGCAGCCCGAGTAGGTGGGGGTGATGGTGACTCTTACCTGTTCCCCTGTCACTTGCACGTTCCGGAGGATGCCGAGGTCCGCGATGGTGAGCACGGGGATCTCGGGATCGCACACGGTGGCGGCGATGTCCCACGCCTGTTGCTCCGGCGTCGTGCTCTTCCTTTCGAAGTCGCTCACGTAGATGGCCACGGCGCTCACCAGCTCGCTCCGGGATGCTCGCGGGCCAGCACCTGCATCTCGGCCAGGAGGTAGCCCAGGTGTTCCGAGTGCCTGCCCCTTCTGCCTCCACCGGGCGCGGCCGGGACGTCCGGCACCTCGAGTTCGGCTTCTGTGAGGATCTCCCCGGTGAGCCGGTCGAAGTCCTCGCGCAGGCTGGAAGGCGCGACGGCGGCACCCGCCTCGGCGAGCCGTTGCGTCAGCTCATCGTCCTGGAACAGTTCGTTGACGTACGGCCACATGAGCCGGAGGCCGTGGATCATCCTGGTTCTTGATTCCTCGGTGCCGCCAGCGAGGCGGAGGATCCACTGGGCGCTGTGGTCCCGGTGGTAGTCCACTTCCTTCACGGCCTTCGCAGCGATGGCGGCGAGGGTGGCGTCCGTGGATTCGGTGAGCCGGCGATACAACTCGAACTGGTAATAGCTCACGATGAACTGGCGGGCGATGGTCACCGCGAAGTCGCCGTTGGGCTGCTCGAACAGCTGGACGCTGCGGAACTCGTGCTCGCGGCGGAAGTAGGCGAGATCGTCCTCACTCTTGTCCCACGCGCCGCCGGCGTAGCTGAGGAAACTCCGGGCGTGGCCCAGCTGGTCCAGGGCGATGTTACCCAGGGCCACGTCCTCCTCCAGCTCGGGGGCGCGGGAGATCCAGTGACCGAGGCGCTGGGCGAGGATCAGGGCGTCGTCGCCGAGCCTCAGGGCGTACTCGGCCACGTCTTCGGTTGGTTTGGCCAGGCCGGTTCTTACTTCCAGCGCGATGTCCTCCGGGCGCAGGGCGTTGCCGGGGGTGATTCTTGTTGCCGACGCGTTGGAGTCGCCGCCTGCCACGCCGGTGCTGATGTCTCCGTGGCCGGACGTCTCTGTGGTTTCGGGGATCACAGGTGCTTTACCCCTTCGCTCTTGGTGTAGTACGTGGCATGCCGGTAGTCCTTGCCCTGGGGCGACTCGAAGAACGACCCCTTGGCGTCCGGATCGCTGGCGGCGATGGCGTCCGCGGGGACCACCCAGATGGAGACGCCCTCATTGCGGCGGGTGTAGAGGTCGCGGGCGTTGCGCAGGGCCATGGCGGCATCCGGCGCGTGCAGGCTGCCGGCGTGGACGTGGCTGAGGCCGCGGCTGGACCGGACGAACACTTCCCACAGGCCCCAGGCATTGCGGCCTGCCGACTGGGTTGCTGGATCGGTGCTGCCTGCCTGGCTGTTTGTCGCTTGGCTTGTTGTTGCCTGGCTGTCCGTTGCCTGGCTGTTCGTTGCCGGGCTGGCCGGTGTTGTTTCGGCGGCCTGCGCCTCGCTGGCTGCTGCCTCGGGAGTCGGGGCGCCGGCCGGGACCTGCGCCGCCCCCCGGATCACGTCATCGGCGGCGCTGGCGGGAACTTCCGGGTTGCCGTGGGGGCTCATGCTGCGTATTCCTTCGTCGTCATTGACTGTTTTGCTCGCTGTTTATCCGCGTAAACCGCCGCTGCCTCGCGGACCCAGGCGCCGTCGTCGTGCGCTTCCCTCCGGCGCTCAAGGCGCTGGGCGTTGCAGGGGCCGCGGCCGGCGAGGACTTCCTGGAACTCGTGCCAGTCCAGCGGGCCGTGCTCCCACTTTTTGGTGTCCTCGTTGTAGCGGACCTGGTCATCCGGGAGGGTGAGGCCCAGGACGCGGACCTGTTCCACCATCATGCCCACGAAGCGGCTGCGGAGTTCATCGTTGCTGAAGCGCTTGATGTTCCAGGCCATGGACTGCTTGGAGTTGGGCGAATCGTCATCCGGCGGGCCGAACATCATCAGGGCCGGGGCGTACCAGCGGTTCACGGCGTCCTGGGCCATCTGCTTCTGCTCGGGGGTGCCGTTGGAGAGTTCCAGGAGGATCTCGAAGCCCTGGCGCTGGTGGAAGGACTCTTCCTTGCAGATGCGCACCATGGCGCGGCCGTAGGGGCCGTAGGAGGCGCGGCACAGCGGGACCTGGTTGCAGATGGCGGCGCCGTCCACCAGCCAGCCGATGGCGCCCATGTCCGCCCAGGTGAGCGCCGGGTAGTTGAAGATGCTCGAGTAACGGGCTTTGCCGGCGATGAGGTCTTCCATCATCTTGTCGCGTGTTTGGCCAAGGGTTTCGGCGGCTGAGTAGAGGTAGAGCCCGTGGCCGGCCTCGTCCTGGACCTTGGCCATAAGGATGGCCTTGCGCTTCAGGCTGGGGGCCCTGGAGATCCAGTTGGCCTCCGGCTGCATGCCGATGATTTCGGAGTGCGCGTGCTGGGAGATCTGGCGCAGGAGCGTCTTGCGGTACGGGGCCGGCATCCAGTCCTTGGGCTCGATGCGGGAGTCCTCGGCCATAACGCGGTCGAAGTTGGCCTGGCCGTCCGCCTCGAGGGCCGCGATCCGGGCCTGCTCCGGCTGCTCCTGGGGATCCTGCCCGCGCGGGGTTGGCTCAGCCGGCACTGACTGCAGGTTCTGCGCTGCCATGGTTGCTCCTATGCAAAGACCTTCTGGGACGTGCGGAATTATTTACCGACCGTTCGTTCAGGATATGCGGAAGCGTTCCGGACCGTCAAGCGCCGCCCTCCCCCGCGACGCTCTCGCACCCCCCGCCGCCTTTCCCCCGACGCTCTCTCAGCTCCTGCCGGTTTTTCGCCGACGCTCTCTCAGCTCCTGCCGGTTTTCCCCCGACGCGCGCTCACTCGCGGTAAGAAGCAGAGGCGCGGGCCGCCGTCGTCCATTCCCGCCTGCGTGCACCCCCGGCCCCACCGCCAGCCCCCGCCCCGCGACGCGCGAGCTCCTTTTCGACGCGCATATGCCCTTCCGCAGCCCATATCTCAGGTGCGCCAGGGAAGCTGCGGGTCGGAACTGAACTTGCGCGTCGCCCGGCACTTGTCCACATAGCGGCACATGCGCCTTCCATCGGCGGTTACGGGCTGACACATTCGACCCATGCCGGACCTTCCGCCGCTCCTGTTATCCCGCGACCGCCTCCTGCACGGGCTCACCCCGAGTGAGCTCGCCAAGCGCGTGAAGGCCGGCGCCCTGGTCCGCATCCGGCACGGCGTCTACACGGACGGGGCAGCCTGGCGGGCGATGAAGGCGTGGGAGCAGTACCGCCTCCGCGTCCAGGCAGCCGCGGAAACGTTCGAGAAACCCACGATCTTCGCCCGGCATTCCGCCGCAAGCGTGTGGGGTACCCCAACGGTGGGACTGCATCCTCCGGTGGAGGCTCTCACATTGAAGAACGACGGCGGCCGGTCCCGTGCCGGAGTCCGCCGCCACTTCGCCGCGCCGGCGGGTCTCAGTGTGGTCCGGCGGGAGGGACTCCTCGTCACCGACCGCATCCGCACTGTCCTGGACCTTGCGGCGTTCACTCCCTTCAACGAAGCCGTAGCACCGCTCGACCATGTGCTTCGGCCGGACACAGCCCGGCGTCTGCCTGCCCTCACCAAGACCGAACTGGAGGCCGGCATCGGTTCGATCTATTCCGATGCCGCCGGGCGGAGGATTCGGGCGGCCATCGCGTTTGCGGATCCTGCTTCCGGCTCGGCCGGGGAGTCTTTGAGCCGGGCTCTGATTCATCTGGCCGGTTTCGAAACCCCGGTCCTCCAACACCGCATTTCCGACGCGGCCGGCCTGGTGGGTTACACGGACTTCTACTGGAAGCGGTCCAAGGTTGTGGGCGAATTTGATGGCGAGGAGAAGTACATGAAGGCCGAGTACCTTCAGGGCAGGACCGCGTCGCAGGCCGTGGTGATGGAGAAGAAACGCGAGAACCGGATCCGTGCCCTGGGAATCAATGTGGTGCGGTGGGACTGGGCGGACCTCATTGAGGCCGGGAAGCTGGAAAGCATGCTGGCCGCGGCAGGTGTGGCCCGCCGTCGTACGCGTTCTGCCATGACCGACGCGCAAATGCTGCGGTGACACACGCGTTCCCTGACGCCACTGTTAATTAGGCGTCGGCGCGGAACATGCGCAGCGCAGGCTCCGAACCGAACGCCGGCGGCCAACGGCACGCTCGGTGTCAACTACACCGGCCTCTTGCCCGGGAACGGTTCCAGAACGGCACCCGCTTCTGGTGACCATCACGTGGTGCTGGCCACCCCGCGTCCTGCCCTTGTAAACAGATGCGATTGCCGGAACCAGGCCCTCCGGAAGGAGGGTCTGGTGCAGGAATTGCTCAGCCCTGT
This sequence comes from Pseudarthrobacter sp. NPDC058329, assembly GCF_042879835.1. Lineage (NCBI taxonomy): Bacteria > Bacillati > Actinomycetota > Actinomycetes > Micrococcales > Micrococcaceae > Pseudarthrobacter > Pseudarthrobacter sp. NPDC058329. The sequence goes on along the minus strand of NZ_JBHVZR010000006.1, from coordinate 150,416 downwards.
TTCGCCGGCTACCAGCGTCAGCGTGTCAGTGTCGCAGTGGCCTGGGTATCAATCCACGAGCCGGCACCTGTGGTGTCGTTGGCGCGAACAAGGATCGTTCGGATCCGCACATTTCCCGGTTCCCACGAGGCCCAATCAACCAGACCTCTGTAGCCCCATTTTTCACCCAGGTCCAGCAATCCGTTGCCATTACTGTCGCCTCCTGTGTAGGAGAATCCGTCGGTGGCCATGTCCTCCTGATCTGTGAGCAGCTTGAACGGGGTCGAGCTTGAGGCGCTTGTTTTCACGACGCTGAATGTCACCACGGAGTGTGGATCGGTCCGTGACGGATCCGTGGAGTAGGACGTTTGCAGGTTCTCTACAGCCAGTGAACGCGGAGGTATGGCAAAGGCCTGCATGGTTCCGCTGACGTCCTGCGTGGTGCCATCGACGAAGTTCACACGGACCGTGTACGCCACTAGTCCGGGGGAAGACGGCGTCCACGTAATCGTCGCCTGAACGGTGGGCATACCGGGTGACAGGACCGCATTGGCGATGGGAGCCGTAACCCATTGAACCGACGCGACATCTCCTCCATCCGGGGCGAGCACCGCTCTGCCCTGCTGCCCTACGCGGACCGCAACTCGCGGTGCCTGGTCGGGATCCGGCTCCTGCTGTGTGGGCCCGCCGGGGAAGGCCTGGTCATAGCCCAACTGCCAAGACTTGAGGGTCCATCTGTAGGAGCCACTGACGATGACAGCGTCGAGAATCTTCCTCTCGATGATTGGTACCGTCAGCTCCACCGCGACGACGACTTCCCCGCCTATGAATAGTGAAACATCTACCTGAGCGCCGTCGCCGGTGTGAATGACGGTTGCACTGGCCCCGGCCTGAGCGCCGATAGTAAGTGTGGGTCCGGCGAAGCCGTAAATCAGCAAGGCCGCCTTGAGCGTGGGACCGAAACCGGCGGTGACCTTACCGGTAACGGCTGCAGATCCTCCGGGAGCGAAGACCGGCTTGTTGTATTTCATCACCGGACCGCTGTCGATGTTCCTGAACCCCCCACTGGAGCTGTACCGGAACCCGTAATCCTGCGTGCGCTCAACACCCATCTCGGCGGTCACCGCGGCCTCGGCCGCGAAGTTCGCCTGCAGATACACTGTGCCGCCAGGCCGGATCACTACAGGAATGGTGAGCACCATAAATGTGATCGGCGCCATCTTGAGTGTTCCGAGTTGGTGTTTCACCTGTCCGCTGGTCGCAGTCTTGACGTAGGCGGCCACCGTAGCTTTGGCACTCATCTCGGTGTGGGCCACGGTAGAGAACTCCTCAACCTTGACGGGAGGCACGCCCCAGCCCCACTGCAGGCTGGTTTTCAGCGTGAATGTCAGGGACAGCCCCAGCCGGCCTTCGCCACCAATCGAGTACCCGGCGGACGAAACGACCTTGTCCCTGGCCTTTTGCACTGTGTCACCTGTTGCTTTGCCGAGGAATTTGCAGCCGGCGGCCGAGTCGCAGGTGAAAAGGCCCTTCAGGTCGATGTAGCTATTGAACTGGACCGTTTCAACCGCTTGAGGGCCCACTCGTTGCGGCACCAGCCTTTGGGAGGCCGGCGTGGTGAGAGCCAGGCTTTCGGGCGCAGCGGCCTGGGGCCCGGCCTGGGCGTCGGCCCACGTGGCCGTTACTGTCTCGGCGTAGTTCTCGAACGCCACGTCGCTGCCCTCTATGACGCTTACCGCTGCGCCTCCTTCATCCACCACTTCAAGACCGGGGCTGCTTTCGGCTTCCGGTCCACTTTGGGTTACTTCCAGGCCGTTGGAGCTGTCCAGCGGGACAGACTGCTGAAAATCAACCTGCAGGAATACGTCGGTCAATGACGCCTGTTCGGTTGTGACGACTGTACCTGTGCCCACACGGTCCACGGCGGTCACGCGGCGGAGCAGCCCATCAGGGGCAGCCGGGCTCGCAGCATGGACGATGACCTGACCTGGCGAGAGGTCCGCGGGGGTCCCGAAGGTTACCGCAGTGGGGGTCACCGACTGAATCGGCTGGGACGAGGGGTCCAACTGGACTACGTCCGGGGAGATGACCTGTTGCGTGTCCGCGGGCAGTACAGCGTCAACCAGGACGCTGGCCGATCCATTTCGGCCTGCCCTGTCCGTAGCGTTGACTTCGAAAGTCAACTGGCCGGACTGCGGGACCGCTGTCTCAAAGCGCCAGTTCAGGCCATTGTGAGTTTGCCGGACCTTTGGGCTGCCGATCGCGGTACCTGAAACCATGATGCTCATCCCAGCGAGGGTTACGTCCGGGCTGGTGACAAATCCTTCAAGGGTGACTGTTCCACTGGTACCAAGGTCAAGGCTCGCATACGCCGAGGGGGACGTGATGGTCACTCTCGGGGCAGCCCCTGCAGCCTTGGCCACCGCTGCCACAGCATTCGCCAACGGAAGAATTGTGGCGGTGGCCGAACCACTGCTCAGCACAGCTTTCGGCTGGCCTCTGCGAAGGGGGACGAAGGCGATCTGCGGCTGCGCGCCGTAATCCGCGTCCACGAGCGCTCCACCGACGCCGGACAGTCCTTCCGGGGCGAGATCGAGCACACCAGTGGTCCCGGCGGCACCGGCGGCCACGAGCACCATGGCCGCTTCGACATCCGCAGTACCCTGCACCGAAACTGGCGTAGCGTCGGAAGTCGCAGCGAACTTCTGGGCGGTGCCGCCCACGACCGGAACGAGACTGCCCTTGGCATTGATGCTGGCAGCACCTTGCGGGGCATCGGGGACGAAGCCACGCACATCCAGGCGAATAGACCCGGAGCCGGTGCCGAGAGCGGCGGTTACTGTACCGGCATCCGATGGGGAGAGGAGCGTGGTGATAGAAGTGATGCCCCGCGGCACGCTTAGGGCCTGGTCGCCGATCGTCAGGACGTCCGGTGATGCTGACTCCACGGTGGCGGTGATGAAAACGGAACGAACGTCCTCAGCCGGAACGCCGCCGAGACCTGTGACGCCGATAATGACGGGCGTTGTGCCCAGTCTGTCGCCGGCGAGCCCGCGCTGGGTGTCTGCCCTCGTAACGGGTGCGGGCAATGCCAGCATGGACCCTGGAACGGCCGCGTCGCCGTCGAACGTTGCAAGCAGTTGGACGGCGACCGGCGTCACTGCCGACGCCGAAACCTGGACGCCGGCAGGTGACAAGGGCACCAGGACCGTAGTGGAAGCGGCCCTTCCGGCAGTGACGGCAAGAGCAGGAGCACCCGCGACGGAAACTATCGCATCTGTCGGAGCATCCCGAACGGAGAGTCGAACCAGGGCTGCGGCGTGGCCGGATGCCATTGGTCCCAGGTTCAGCATTGATTCAGCGGTTGATACCGGCTGGGCGCGGTGCAGGAAACGGTACATGAAGGCGGCCATGGCATCCCTGTTCACGGCCTGCAAAGGACGGTAGGTCCCGTCCGGCCACCCGGTAGTGACCGCGGTGGAGGCCAGCCAACCAATTTCCCTGGCAAACTGTGTTCCCGGCGGCACATCGTGAAAGCCGGTACCGGCCTGCACAGCCACGTCTGGGTTGCCGGCCAGGCGATACATGAAGGCCGCCATTGCATCCCTATTGACCGGCTGCAGGGGCCTGAAGGTTCTGGTTCGATCCGCTTCAATCCAACCCGTTGAGATGCCGCGGCTGGCAAGCCAGGTGATTTCGAGGTAGAACTGGCTGCCGGCGGCCACGTCGGTGAACGGCGAAAGGACAGGCGGGGTGAACTCGGGCTTCCCCGCCAGTCGGTACATAAAGGCAGCCATCGCGTCACGGTTGACCGCACTCACAGGCCGGAAGGTTCCGTCCGGCCAACCGGTGGACACTCCTGATGCGGCCAGCCAGCCGATTTCGGTGGCGAACTGCACGCCGCCGGGGACGTCCGCGAAGGTTTTTGCGCCCTCGCGGTCCTGGGGATACTGGCTGTCCTGATAGACAGCTGCCGGCCCCTCCACCGGTGCGGTATTTATTCTCACCACGCCCGCAGCTGGCAATGCCCCTCCCGCAACCAGTAAGAATGTGGTGAAACCCGCGACGGCAGTCACAGCAAAACGCCTGAAATGAGACCTGTGCAATTCTTCCCCCACAAGAGACCTGGAGGCGGCTGTGCCCACTCCAGGTGCCATTGACTCCCCATTGAAAGTCTGGCGTCAGATTACATGCCGGTATGCAGCCGTTGAAGTGCGACGACCTGCAAGACAGAATGTGTCATCGGCTGCCCCCACGGTTTAGAAATTTTCGTATTTTGATGTGGCCCGGACATGCCTGCCGCCCTTAGACGAAGAACTGCGGCTTTGCTCTCTACTGCCGTGGGCCTACGACGACGGCTCTTCCTTGGGGTGGTTCTGCTGGCCTGAGGCAGGGAACAGATGTGTGCCGAAGCCGGGGACGCTAGTTGAAGGCGAGTTTGTGCCGGTCGTGCTCCATGCGTGAGGCAGCCACAGCATCCATGTTTTCCTCGGCCCAATTCTTCATTTCAAAGACGATTCGGAGAAGCGAATGGCCGAGGGGGGTGAGTTCATAATCCGTACGCACGGGAACTGAAAGAGTGACGCGGCGGGAAACCAACCCGTCACGTTCCAGCGAACGCAGGGTGGAAGTTAGCATCTTCTGGCTGGCACCCGGAACCCTCTTGCGGAGATGACTGTGGCGCTGCTGCCCATCCACCAAAGCGAGCATTACCAGCGTCACCCATTTGCTGCTGATCGCCTCAAGCAGTTGGCGGGCCGGGCAAAGGTCCAGGGAAGCGTTGTAATGCTTCTGTTCTGCCTGACGTTTCTGTTCAGCAGTGAGAGTCATGTCCCCAATACTCATCTCATCCGATTATCCCGTGGACCCCAGCATACTTGGAGGCCGATATAGCAGGCCTAGTGCATTCAATAATGCGACTTACACGGGAACAACTTTCGGAAAAGGCACTTTGAAGTGCCCTAGGCACCAAATAGTGCGTTCTTACGGGGCGCAGTGGTCTAGGTCAGGATCAATAACGGGCACGAAGTGCCTGTTTGTAACGCCTTGAAAGGAAACAATGCCAACCATCCTCCACGTCAACGCCTCTCCCCGCTACGCTCACAGCGACTCCTTGCAGTTAGCCCGGCATTTCATCGATTCCGTCCGGGCTGCCGGTCCGGAGACCTTTGAGCTGGAGACCCTGGACCTGTTCGACGACGGTGCACTACCTGTTTTCGGGCGAACTGCAGCTGCTGCCAAAATGGCTGTCTTCTCCGGCCAGGACCAGACACCGGAGCAAATCACCGCGTGGGAATCAGCCCGCGCCGTCTTCGACCAGTTCACCAATGCCGATGCCTACGTCTTCAACATCCCCATGTGGAATGCCGGCGTTCCCTACGTCCTGAAGCAGTGGATCGACATCATCACCCAACCCGGTTGGAGCTTCGGATTTGACCCGGAATCGGGTTACCGTGGCCTCATCGAGGGCAAACAGGCCCTCGCCATCCACACCAGCGGTGTCTACGCCCCCGGCGTTCCAGCCGCCTTTGGTTCCGATTTCAGCAGCACCTTTTTCGCTGACTGGCTAAACTTTGTGGGCATTAAGGACGCCACCCACGTCCGTTTCGCCCCCACTGTCCTCAACGGCGACGTGGACGGCACGCGCAGGGTTGCCGAGGCCGACCTCGTCGGTGCAGCATTCGGATTCGCCGGCAAGCTCAGCGCCGCTGGAAACCTCCAGCTCGTCAACGACTAAGGCTGGCGCAAGGCACTTAGACATTCTGGATATCCATCCAAATGGCTTCACCTCCGATTCGTACGGACACAGCGTTTCCCGCGGCCAGCCACGAAGAGTCAATCCGGCCGGAAAGCCAGCCGGCAGACGGTGGCTTACGGCGCCGATGTGTGCTCAACTGAAGGAACAAGCAGATGGTTCACCCAGGACCAACATGCTGGAATCGAAGCGGTCATGGATACTGAATTACCGCTGGCCGATGAGCTGGCCGCAGTGTTTGCACGGTTGTCCAACGTGCTCCTGAACGAAGATACGGTCTCCCACGCCCTGACACTCATCACGGAAGCCGCGGTCCTGGCGGTGCATGACGCCGTGGGAGCGGGCGTCTCCCTGATTGATACCAATGGCAGCCGCAGCAGCACAGCGTCCACAGGCAGGATAGTGGTGGAGGCCGACGCCCTACAATACGATCTTGGGCAGGGGCCGTGTCTGAGCGCATGGGCCTCCGGGCACCCGGTGGATATCTCGGATGTGCGCACGGACCTCCGCTGGCCTGAATGGGGCATGGCGGCAGACGAGCTGGGATTGCGCTCATGCTTGAGCGTCCCCCTTCTTGCAGGAGACCTGGCCTTTGGGGTCATCAAGGTTTACTGGGCACAGCCCAATGCGGCAACGCATCGGCTGATCAGGCTAATGGAAGTGTTTGCGGCCCAGGCCTCGATCTTCCTGTCCAATGCCCAGGCCCGGGAACGTGGCCGGATGCTGAGCGAGCAACTTAAGGCGACGCTGACCCAACGGGACATCATCAGCACCGCCAAAGGAATCGTTATGGCCAGCCGGGGCATGGGAAACCATGAAGCGATGCTCCACCTGATGGACAGGGCCGTGCGTGAGAACCGGACGCTGCATGCAGTTGCAGCAGAAATCCTCGAGTCCATGCCGGGACTCGATCATGACCGGGGCTGAAGTCTGGGCCGCCGCAGGTGACGAGGATGAACAACGCCAGGGCTTCCGGTCAGCATTCGAGGCTGCACCGCTGACTTTTGAACAGGTCTGGATCAGATACTTCGGTATTGGAGGCGAATGCGGCCTGTTCGAAGTCGAAGCCTACGTTTACGGTTCGCTGAACTTCCCGGCCCTTGAACGCGATCTGCTGGCGCATGCCCTCAACGAGACCCTCAACACCCTCGGCGTCAACTGCCGGCGCGCCAGCTACAGCCGGGCAGTCCTCCCCCGGGCAGACGACGGCCGGAGTAGCACGGGCTAATCCACCTTCCCCCAGGACCAGAGCACGGTAGCCGCTCACCACTGCGCGTGGTACGAATGAGGCGCAAGGGAAGGAACACCATGCTTATAGGCGATGGCAAGGGCACGCTGGAGCTCCGGCCGGATGGGGTCCTCCACGTGCGCTGGCAGCCCGGCGCAAGTCTCGATGAGGCGGATATCAAGGCCGCCATGGCGAAGGTCAATGACGTCTGCCAGGGCCAGCGCCGCCCGCTGCTGGTGGAGATGGCCAACGTCAAGACGGTCAGCCACGCGGGCCGCGCCGCGTTCTCCACACCCAGCGCGGCTTCGCGCATCGCGCTGCTCGGCGCCAACCCGGTGGACCGTGTCATCGCCGGCTTCCGCGGGCCGCACAGCCACCCGTGTCCCACCCGGTTTTTCACAAAGGCAACCGAGGCCGTGGGCTGGCTGCTCGAGGAGCCGGCGCCCGCGCCCTGAGGCCTGGACGAGGCCGCAAAAGACATCTTCCGGACACCCTGCAGTTACCGCCGCTCCCGCCGACCGGCTGCCCGCCCCCGTATACTCCGAATATGCCAATCACGCACCTCGACCGAGGCATCCACACCCAGCCATCCGCCGTCGGGCAGTCCGGGAGCACCCTGTGAGCGGCGGCCTCGTCGCCCTGCTCGACGACGTCGCAGCCCTGGCCCGCATAGCGGCCGCCTCGGTGGATGACGTCGCAGCCGGCGCCGCCAAGGCGGGTGCCAAGGCCGCCGGCGTGGTCATCGACGACGCCGCCGTCACTCCGCAGTACGTGTCCGGCGCGGACCCGTCCCGCGAACTGCCGATGATCAAAAAGATCTTCTGGGGCTCGCTCCGGAACAAGCTGCTGATCATCCTGCCGGCGCTGCTGCTCGTGAGCGCCTTCATCCCGTGGGCCATCCCGTTCATCCTGATGCTGGGCGGCACCTACCTCTGCTACGAGGGTGCCGAGAAGGTCTGGCACAAGCTCCGCGGCCACCATGCGGCGGAGGAAGATTCACCGGCGGTGGAGCGGGGTCCGGCGGCGGAGTCCAAGGTCATCAAGGGCGCTATCACCACCGACTTCATCCTGTCCTGCGAGATCATGGTCATCTCGATGAACGAGGTGGCCGCTGAGTCCCTGTGGGCCCGGGCGCTGATCCTGGTGGTCGTGGCGCTGGTGATCACCGTGGCCGTTTACGGTGCCGTGGCCCTCATCGTCAAAATGGACGACATCGGACTGCACCTGGCCGCCAAGGACTCCGCGGGCGCCAAGCGCTTCGGCGAACTGCTCGTCAAGGGGATGCCAAAGGTGCTGGCGGCGATCACCCTGATCGGCACGGTGGCCATGCTCTGGGTGGGCGGCCACATCATGCTGCAGGGTGCACACGATCTCGGCTGGCACGCGCCGTATGACCTGGTCCACGTCCTGGAGCACCCCTTCGCCGGAATCACCGTGGTGGGCGGCTTCCTGGCCTGGCTCGTCAACACCCTGTGCTCGGCCGTCATCGGACTCGCCTGGGGCCTGGTGGTGATGGCCGTGGTGGGTCCGCTGCTGAAAGCGCTCCCGTTCGGCAAGAAGAAGAGCGGACACGAAGAGGGCGATGCCCGCGCTGCAGCCGCCGGCCACCACCCTCCGCAAAAGCCTGAGTGACGGAACCTGTCACAGCCCTCGCGCCCCTGCGCTTTCCTTTGACCCACAAGGAGATTCCAAGGTAACCCGAAGAAAACCCCGCAGGGTTCCCCCAACATCCTGTTACTAGGTTTACAAGCATGCTTACCTGTTCAGTTCTCCGGTGTACGAACCCCGGCTTCGTCTTTGTAGACGGCGCGCAGAACATTGCCTGTTGTCCCGAGGCCTACGTCTGTGCAGAGCACAAGGCGCTGATCGACGCCGGCGCTTCCTGGGATATGGAAGGCCGGCACGTGCTGATGGGCCAGGACCTGGCGCCGAACCTGGCGGACTGGTCCGCACGCCGCAGCGTCGGGTCTGCCGGATTCACCCTGACCCTCGAGATCGTGGGGCAGATGAAGCCCGTGGAAGTTTTTGTGAGGCCGGCCCAGGCAAGGGCGCTGTCCAACCTCATCAGCGCAGGGAATGGCGACTGAGCTTCCGCCCCGCTTACGACGCTCCCTCTGCGCTGCTGACGGCAATGGCAATCTTGCCGCGGACCTCTCCGGCGTCAAGGTGGCGCATGGCATCCGGCACCTCGTCGAGCGGATAGGCCCTGTCGATGCTTGGCCTGAGCTGGCCGGAGGTGAGGAACGGGGTAAGACGTTCGAGGTCGCTGGCGCGCTCCTTCGAAGCAAGCATGGTCAGGCGCTGGCGCACGAACAGCGACAGCAGCGGCGCCCTGAAGCTCCGGCCTAACCCTCCGGTCCAGCGGCCGCCTTCTTCACCGCCCACGACGACGGCCGTCCCGTTGGGTGTGAGGGCGCGCCGCAGCCGGGACAGCCTGGGGTTTCCGCCGATGTCGAGGATGAGATCGTAGTGGCGCGTTCCGTCCGCGAAGTCATCCTGCGTGTAGTCAAGGACATGGTCGGCGCCGAGCGAGCGGACCAGGTCAGCCTTGCCGGCGCTGCACACCCCCGTCACCTCCGCGCCCAGGGCCTTGGCCAGCTGCACGGCGTAGGAGCCGACGCCGCCGGATGCGCCCAGGACCAGGACGTGCTGACCGGGCTGCACTTTTCCGGCGTCGGTCAGGGCCTGCAGGGCGGTTCCTGCCGAGATCGGAACCACGGCCGCCTGCTCGAAGGACAGGTTCGCGGGCTTGCGGGCGAGCTTGTCCCCCCGCACCGCGGCGTACTCCGCGAACGATCCCCGCGCCATCCCAAACACCGCATCCCCGACGGCGAACCCTGACACTCCGGCGCCAACGGAGACGACGGTGCCGGCCACATCAATCCCCGGCACCGGATTTTTGGGCCTGCGGAATCCGAATCCGATGATGCGCATCAGGTACGGGCGGCCGGTCATCATGTGCCAGGTGCCGCGGTCCATCCCCGCCGCATGCACGCGGACCAGCACTTCGTTCTCCGCTATGTCCGGGCGGGGTGTGAGGCCGGCACGAAGGACCTGGACTGACCCGTAACCGTCCTGCACGATGGCCCGCATTGTGGCCCCCGTGGCAGCGGCACTGCCCTCCGCCGGCGTGGGATGTGTCATGTCAGCTGCCTTTCCGGGTGGTTTCCGCACTGGGTACGGATACTGTATCGCTGGCCTCTTGGGGCTCCCAGGCGCGTACCAGTACTCACGTGTTTGTGGTTCCGGCCGGCACTTGCACAACCACGCTGCCTCTTTTCCGGCCAGTGCCGACGTACCGGTGTGCCTCGGCGATATCGGAGAGGTCGAAGAAGCGGTCGACGACGGGGCGGAGCCGGCCAGATGCCGCCAGCTGTGCAATGTGTTCCAGGTCGGCGGCGCTCATGGGGACGTTGCCGGCGGTGATGCTCGTGCCGGTCCGGCGGGAACGCGAGCCTGCGGCGAGAAGCCCGGCAAGGTCCGCGACGACGGACAGCAGCGCTCCCCCGGGCGTGATCAGCGGCTGCACGTCACGGAAGGGTACGTTGCCCACACAGTCCATGACGACGTCGTACGTTTGCGCCGCCTGCGTGAAGTCCTCCCTGGTGTAGTCGATGACGCGCCCGGCTCCGAGGGAGCGGACCAGGTCCGCATTGTCACCGCTGCACACTGCCGTGACGTGGGCACCTGCGAGGTAGGCGAGCTGCACGGCTGCGGTTCCGACGGCGCCCGAGGCCCCGTTGACCAGTACCGACGATCCCGGCTTCAATCCAGCCCGGTCGAGGAACGCCTGGGCCGTGATCCCGCCGAAGACCAGCGCCGCGGCCTCCTGGAACGTCAGGCTGGCGGGCTTGAGGGTGACGGCGCCATCCTGCGCGACGGTGGCGTATTCGGCGTGGCCGCCGAACTTCGCGCCGAGCATGGCGATGACCTCGTCGCCGGGGGCAAAACGTGTGACGCCGGGACCGACTGCCTCGACGACGCCGGCGATGTCCATCCCGAGAACCGGGAAGCGCGTGGTGGAAAACCCTAGGGCCACCGAGGTGGGCAGCTTCAGCCCCTTCGGCACATTCTTGGTCCGGGCCCGGTGGTCAGCAGCGCTGACAGTGCCCGCCCGGACCTGGACCAGCAGCTCCCCGCGCCGTGGGGTGGGCTTGGGCCGCTCTTCAATCCGGACAACGTCCGGGCCGCCGAACCGGCGGTATACGGCGGCCCTCATCGCTCAGTCCCGCCGCTCGTGCCGGAACCTGCGGCTGTGAGGCGGGCTACGGCGTCGGGGTTGAACCCCTTGACGAGCAGCCAGATGCCCATCCCGAACTCCCAGGCGGCCAGGAACAGGGCACCAAATCCGGACAGCGGCGACACCGGACCCCACAATCCGAACAGCATGCCGACTGCTCCGGCGATCAACAGCGGTGCCCCGATGAACCCGAATACCGGCAGAACCCGGGGCAGCAGGCGGGACCTGTACATAAGGGAGCCGAGCAGCAGGGCATTGAACGCAGGGATGAGTCCCTGGCCCAGCAGCGTGGTCCAGCTGTTCTGGGCCAGCAGCGCCTGACCGATGATCAGCGCATCATTTCCGGCGCCGGCCTGCCGGAGGGTGACGATCGACATGAGGGCCACCACACCGGCGAAGATGGCGCCCGCTTCCAGGATCCGGGCCCCGACGAAGCCGAGCGCAATCCCTTCGTTCTGCCGCTTGACCACCGGATACAGTGCGACGCCCGTTCCGATGCAGGCCAGGGCAACAATGACCTCCAACAGACCGCCGGCGATGACGAGCGTGTCGGGGCCGGGACCGGTGATGTATGCGGGGTCGGTTCTCGCCCGGTCATAGAGGAAGAGGGTGGGAATGGACACGAACGTGAGGAGGTAAAGCACACCTGCGGCCAGCGAGGTCCTCCGGTGGGAAGGGATCGCGCGGAGCTTCGTGGTTACCGGTTCTGAAGTAGTCATGATCTCTCTCCTGTCGAGAGGGTGCCGGGAGAACGCGTTGAGAGGTGCGGGGAACGCCGGTACAAACCTTGCGTTCCTGAGAGTGTACTGCGTACACCTTCTGCTGGAGACTTTATGGTGTACCCCGTACACTTGTCAATGGCCTCATCCATTCGGTAAGGGAGCATGATGACCCAGCAGGTGAAAGCGGAGCGCGTGCGGTTGAACCGGGACCGGGTTCTGCTCGCCGCCGTGGAGCTTGCCGACACCATTGGCATCGACGGGCTCAGCATGCGCCGGCTCGCCCAGGAGCTGCACGTGGTCCCCATGGCGCTGTACAAGCACGTCTCCGACAAGGAAGACCTCCTCGACGGGATGGTGGAGGTCATCATCCGCGAAATTGACCCGCCCCAGGCCAACGCCGAATGGAAGACGGCGGTCCGGTACCGGGTGCTGGCCGCCCGCCGCGCACTCCAACGGCATGCGTGGGCGAGGCAGGCGATCGAGTCCCGCACCAAACCCACCACCGCTGTCCTCGACTACCAGGAGTCCTTCGCCGGGCTGTTCCTCTCCGGGAAGTTTTCCCCCGACCTGGCACACCATGCCATGCACGCCCTCGGCGGGCGCATGTGGGGATTCACCCAGGAACTGTTTGACAGCTCGGCGTCCCAGCCCGCCGAAGCAGCGCCGCAGCCTGACCCGGAAGCGCAGGCGGCAATGTTCGCGCAGATGGCCCAGCGTTACCCGAACATCGTGACCATTGCCACCGCCACTCCGCACGATCCCGACTCCGTGGTGGGCCACGGCTGCGACGACCAGTTCGAGTTTGAGTTCGCACTGGACGTGCTCCTGGACGGGTTCGACAGGCTCCACCGTGAAGGCTGGAGCTCTGCGGAGGCGAAACGGCGGCGGGACTAGCCACCGAAACAGGGTGCGGGCAGGCGCTTGCCCGGCAGGCCATGGCTAGAGTGGATGCTGACGGGAAGGCAGGACATGACCGAAGAGACGGACACCGGCTTGGCCGGAACCATCCTGCGTGAGCGCTACCGGGTGGGGGACGTCCTCGGCCACGGCGGCATGGGCAGCGTCTACCGCGGAACAGACCTGGTCCTGGACCGGGAAGTGGCGCTGAAAATCTTCCGCGACGACGTCACCGGCGCCGACGAACTGGCACGGCAGCAGTCAGAGGCACGGATGCTGGCGCAGCTGAACCACCACGGCCTGGTCACGCTCTTCGACACCGGGACGCTGCTGCGCGGCGGACGGGAAGTGCCCTTCCTGGTAATGGAACTGGTTCCGGGAACCGATCTTCGCCGGCACCTCGCCGCCGGACCGCTGACCGGGGCTGACGCGGCGCGGCTGGGGACCGAACTGGCCGAAGCGATCCAGTACATCCACCACCGCGGCGTGGTGCACCGCGATGTGAAGCCGGCCAACATCCTCCTCACCCGCTACGCGACGGATGCACCCCTCCGGCCCAAGCTCGCTGACTTCGGCATCGCGAGAATGCTCGACGGCGCCCGGGTCACCGCCACCAATATGGTCCCCGGGACAGCGGCCTACTTGAGTCCAGAACAGGCAAGCGGAGACCCGGTGGGACCGCCCGCAGACATCTACTCCCTGGGCCTGGTGCTGCTGGAGGCCCTCACCGGAACGGTGGCATTTCCCGGCCCACCACTGGAAGCCGCCGTCGCGAGGCTCTCCCGCGGCCCCCACCTTCCCGCCTCCCTGGGACCGCAGTGGGAAGCCCTGCTCTCCGGCATGACCGCCCGCCACCCGCAGGACCGGCCCGACGCGGCGGGCGTCGCAGCCTCCCTGGGCAACGCCGTCGGCTGGTCCCTGCCGGCGGACGAACAGCACGGGACGGAACCTGCCTTGGCAGCACGCCAACCGGCCACCAGGGTCCTGAACGCAGCGGCTGCCGCGGCGCCCGGCGTCGACGGTCCGGCGGCGCAGCGGGAAGCCCGGCTCCCGGCCCTGCAAAAGAGCCAGGCAACCAACGCCACGTCGTTGCGGCCCGCACCGCACCTTCCGTCACGCCCGCCGGCCTCCGCACAACCGGCGCCGGCACCCGCGGCCGCGCCTGCACGGCAGCGTCCGTGGGAGAAACTGCAACGCCTCGGAAACCGCCGGCTGCGGATCGTCGCTGCTCTGGCCGCCGTCGTGATCATCCTTCTGGCCGTGCTGCTGACCACGGTGCAGCGGCCGGCACCCGCCCCCACGGTAACTCCCGGGCCGGCCATCCCCGGGCAGCTGGGCGAGCACTTCAAGGAACTGGAAGAAAGCGTCACGCCATGAACCGCACTCCCTTGCGACGACTGCTCACCGGTGCTGCGGCCGCCGGGCTCGGCATTTCGCTCTTGGCCTCCTGCTCCGCACCCGACCTCGACGGCAGCGTGGCCACCCAACTGCAGACCCGCGTGGCCGAGGCGAAACAGCTCGCCGCGCAGCAGGACCCTGCCGCGGCGCTGGCCAAACTGGACCAGCTGAGCCAGGACGTGGCAACTGCCGCCGGGCAGGGCCGGATGTCGCAGCAGCGCCAAACCAGGATCGAGGCCGCCATCGGCACCATCAGGAGCGAGCTGGAAACAACAGCAGTGCCGGCCCCCGCGGCTCCTGCTCCTGCCCCCGCCGATCCTCAGGTTTCCGAGGAGCAGCAGGAGCAGGCGGAAGAGGCGCGGGAGGAAGCCGAGAAGCAGCGCGAGGATGCGCAAAAAGAGGCTGAAAAGAAGCGGGACAAGAGCGGCTGAGGACCCGGGGGCGGCGAACAGGCGAGCACACCGCCGTCGGACTTCACCGAACAGGTACCCGACGCCTCCTGGGCGCCCTGGGCGCGTCCGCGCCAATACCCCCTGCCGGAGGAGCTGCGATTATCGCTTGAATTAGCTCGTCCACAGCTTGTGTTCCTTGCAAGCGCTCGCACGGGTCTTTCCGCGGCGCGTACTTCAGGATCGCGGTGGGGATCCTGGCCTGGTCACACGTGAACCGCTTTCCGGTGGCGGGATCGAGCCACGGTTTGGGGTCTTCCAGATGGGCATTCATTTCAAGGACCGGCAGAGGTGCCCTGGGCGGCCCGCCGTTCCCGGTCACAAAAAGGTTGGGGTGTTTGTACGGGTCATAGTAAACGCGCGGTTTGCGTTCCCGGACGAGTTCCAGCGAACTGCCGTCCTGATGCCCTGCCCAGTGCAGGCTGGTACTCTCCGGAGCCGGTTTGTGGACCCCGCCGTTGCCGGCGTTGAACGCCTCCGGGATATCGGCCGCTGAGCCTGACCTCTCGTAGCGGAACCACGTCCCCGCGTACCGCACGTAAACCACGCCGGGCATTTCGTCAGGGAAATACACGTCCACCTCGGCTTTGAGGTGGCCGTTGTGACCATCGGATTCCCCGGACGGTCGGATGCCTGTGGTGACTTCATCCATCTGGCCGACGATTCTGAAGCGGGCGGCTACAGGTTCCCGGTGGCGCCGTTTGGCAGTTGTTTTCCCGCGTAGTGAAAGCTGCCGGAGGCATGCTTGAAAGCTCTTTTCCAGCCACGCCAATAGCAACGGACGTCAGATTCCATGAATTCGAAAATATCGGACATCTGGGAAATTTCCTGCCAACCTCTGTGAAAGGACCGGACCACATCGTCCGGCCTGGCTTCACTTTCAAAGGACAGACGCTACGGGCCGCGAACTCGCGCGTCGCGGACGCCCTGGATTTACCCAGCAGTAAATCCCGGCTTCCTGCCGCGGACAGTTCCACGGCAGGAGTTACGGCAATACCTACTTGAAAAACTGAATCTATGGTACGCAAACATGGAAAACAAGGGTGCCGAGTACTTACTTTCTTGCCCGGCTACTACCTGTCTCCCCAACTGAGGCACGCAATCGACGCCAGGTCCCTACCCGTCTTTCAAAAAACACTTTTCTCCCGCCTTTTCAGGTATTAGTTTGCATTCATGAAGGCGCTTCGTGGAACAGGAAAGCCCAATCGCAGGGCAGGCGCAGCCTTCCTTGCTCTGACGCTGCTCCTGTCAGCGTGCTCGGCGCCCGCCCGGACCGCTCCCCAGCCGGAGACACTTGTAACGGCGCTGCCAATTCAGGCCACTGACGTGCAGGAAACCTTCGCGAAGAGAAACCTGATGGGACACCTTGAGGCCCTGCAGAAGGTGGCCGATGAATCGGGAGGCAACAGGGCCGCCGGCACGCCCGGATACGAAGCATCGGCCCGATATGTCGAGGACCAGTTACGTGCCGCGGGCTACAATCCGGTCCGGCAGGTCTTCACGTACCGGGAGGGACGCCGCGACGGGAACAGGGAATCCTTTAACATTCTTGCCGACACAGCCGGAAGTGCAGACCACACCATAGTGGTTGGCGCGCACCTGGACTCGGTGCGCGAAGGCCCCGGGATAAATGACAATGCCAGCGGCGTGGCCACCCTCATTGAAACGGCACGGTGGATGGCCGAGACCGGCGTCGGACCGAAAAACAGGGTGCGCTTCGCGTTCTGGGGGGCAGAGGAAGTCGATCTGACAGGTTCCCAGCATTACGTGGATGAGCTCAGTAAAAGTGAAATCTCCCAAACGGCCGTGAATATCAATATTGATATGGCGGCATCAATTAACGGGGTGCGGTTTGTCCACGACGGCGACGGCTCCACCTTTGGCGATGCCGGCCCAGCGGGCTCTTCAGGACTCGAGAGCATCCTCATGGACTACTTTGCCAAGAACTCGCTCCCGGCCGAGCCGACCGGATTCATCGGCGACTCCGACTACGACGCCTTCCTGGAGGCGGGCATCGCCACCGGCGGGCTCTTTGCCGGAGACGTCGGCACAAAAACCTCCGACCAGGTACAAAAATTCGGCGGGACCCTCAACCGCGACCACGACCCGTGCTACCACGAGGCCTGCGACACCATTCAGAACATCGACCCTGAGCTGTTGAACGACATGGCAGGGGCGATGGCCTACACCACCCTTGCCTTCGCGATGACCCAGATGTGACCGGCGTGGTCTACACGTTCAACACCACTGCCATGGCTGCCACGCAGTCATCGGCCAGTCCCAGAGGGCCCGGGTCCACATCCTCAACCACCCACCGTCCAGGACCGCTCATCCGCTCCGGCAGCAGCGGAACCGGACCGGCGACGTCCACCAGGGAGGGATCCACGAACAGTCCGCTGCCGAGCGCCTTGAGCACGGCCTCCTTACGCGTCCACAGAACTGTCTGGAACAGAGGCCTTTGGGCGGCCGGCACTTCCTGAAGCTGGTTGCGCTCCCGCGCGGTCATCGCCACAGCCCCGAACCCGTCGAAGTTCGCCGACGCGGACGACTCCAGATCCACCCCGACCCCGCGAACCTGGTTGTTGGCCGCGGCCGCCATCAGGCACCAGTCCCCTGATTTGCTCAAGCTCGCCAGAATCCAAGGCCCGCCGGCACGTGCCCGGTACCGCGGCGCCCCATGGACCCTGTCTTCATCCCCGCAACTCCGGCAAAGATAATCAGCGTGCAGGGAACCGGGCTCCACCCCCGCCACATCGGCCACATGAAACCGCAAGGCCATCCGCCCGGCCAGGAACCTGTCCCGGTGCACGGTGGATCCAAATTTGGCTGCCAGCTGCCTCTCCGCGTCATCCAGGACATGCAGCTGGTCAAGGTCCACCTCCGACAGCTTCACGGCAGCCAGCACGGGCATGCCACCCATCCCCGATGACCCTTCCACCCGGCCTCCGAACATAGGCGCCAACGGCCATCCCTGGATGACCTCCTGAATGTAGGCACAGCCTATACCCGGGCTGGCAGCACTTGGCGGCGAAGTCCTCGGGGGACACCGGACGCCCGCATGACAGCACGGCCCGCCCTCCGGAAGGGAGGACGGGCCGTGCGCGGGACTCAGTGAAGCCCCCGGTGGTGAGCCTTAGCGGCGGGTGCGGCCGTCGTCGTCGAGCTCGATGTTTTCCTTGCGGACTTCCTCGGTGACGGTGCGCTCGTTGGTGACCGTTTCCTTGTCCAGGCGTACGCGCTCCACCGGGACGGCTTCCTTTTCCACCACGGGGCGCTCTTCGTGGAGGATGATCTCGTGCTCTTCCTCGCTGATGGCGGGGCCGTCCAGGGCGTCGCCGCGGTTGGCATCCGTGATGGGTTCGCGCTCGATGCGGACCTCTTCACGCTCAACCGGAACGGTGGTGGTGACGTTCTCCGTGACCACGTACTTGCGCAACCGTGCCCGGCCGGTCTCTTCCTGGCGGGTGCCCACGTGCAGCTGCTCCTCGGAGCGGGTCATGGAGTCATCGGTGGTGGGACCGGAGGTGTCGTGACCGACGGTTCCGTGGCCTGCCGTTTCATGGCCGGAAGTCTCGTAGCCGGTGGTGTGCCCGTTGCCCGTGTGCCCGTTGCCTGTGAACCCGTTGCCGCCGGTAACGCCGTAGTAGGTGTAGAGCTGGTCTTCCTCGGCGGGCTCCAGGTGGCCATCCGGGGCCACGCGGGGTGCGTCCTTGACCTTGTCCTTGGTGTGGGCGACGACGATATCGTTGCCGTCCTGCGAAGCCGCTTCCAGCGGGGCGAAGGACTCGTGGGATCCGAAGAGCCCGGTCTTCACCGTGACCCAGGTGGGCTCGGAGGTCTGGTCATCCACGTAGATCTGGCCGATGGATCCGATCTTGGTTCCGTCGGAGCCTACGACGTGTCCGCCGGCAGTGGTCAGTGCAGAAAGGTTCTCAGTGCTGATCATGTGTTCTCCTTTTTGTTACTGGTCTTGTGCTGCGTGAGGGACAAAAATTTAGAAGCGGTTCCGCGGCGGCCGGGTCTGGCCGGCGCGGAGTTGCTTGGCCTTGCGGGCTTTCAGGACCCGGCTGATGATGCCGGGGAGCAAGGCGAAGAGCAGTTTTTTCATGACACTGGTCCTTTGGTTAGTGGGTCCGTTGCCTGGTTGTGCTTACGGCTGGCGCTCGGTGCCCCTGATCTCGCTGTAGGGATCGTCCAGGTCCCTCAGCGGAACGCCGCCGGCTTCGGTGCCGGAGTAGGCGGGACGGGCGGGTTCCCCGTAGATGGTTTCGCCGTAGGTTGCCGGCGCCGCCTGATGGTTCTGGTAGACCGACTCTTCGCCCCACGCCGCACCGGTTGGTGCTGTTGGTGCCTGCGCGGGCTTAGGCGGGATCGCCGCCTGCGGGGACGGTGCCGGCGCCAGGCCGCGTGCGAGACGTCCCACGAGGACGCCGGCGCCGGCAGCCAGGAGCAGGAACGTCCCCGGCTTGCGGCGGGCAAAGGACTGTACGTCCTCCAGCAGCGCCTTGGGCTCCTTGCCTTCCACCCAGGAAGCAACCGATGCGGTGCGGTCCGCGGCCTGGCGGATCAGGTCACTGGCAATGCCCTGCTGCCCGGGCGCATCGGCCATGGAATGCAGCTGGCTGGAGATGGTCCGGATGCCGTCGGCGGCCTTCTGCTGCTGCGCGCCGGCCTGGCTGCCGAAACCTGACTTCGCCTCGTGCAGGAGGTCCTTTGCGCTGGACTTCGCCTCGGAAGCGACGTTTCCGGCCTCGGTCTTGGCGGTTCGCGCCACGTTCTGGGCCGCGCCGGCCGCTTCCCCGGCGATCTTGGACGTCTCCCCCTTGGCCGCGTCCTTTTTGGTGACGTACGTTTCCGGCTGCGCCGAAGGATCCGTCGGTGCTGTGTTCCCGTACTGGTCGAGAGGGCTTCGGGCAGAAGCCTCAGGCCACTGGTTCTCCGTCATCATCGCTCGCTTCCACTGGTGGGCAGCTGGACCTTTGAATGCCAGCCTGGTGAATTAGTAAGTAAGGTTACTAACTAGATACTAAGCACACTTGCTATCTATCGCGCAAGGCAGGACCGTGTCTTCCTGGCCCAACTGGCTCGCATTTATCGCACCGAAACCGCCGTTTCGCAGCGTTAAGTGCCAGCCACCTGTATCCCCGCAGCCCCCCGCCGAGGTGAGGGCCGTCGTCGTGCGTTCCTGCCCGGTTCCTTTTCCCGCCTCCGGGCAACGCGCAGCGCACGACGGCGTGTCCCGCCCCGGTGCGCCGCCTCGCGAGCGGCATTGAGTTCCCGCAGTCCGGCGAACGATTCGAAGGACCCGGCCGCTGCACTCTTCGAGCGCCCATCACTCTAGAGCGCAGAAATTTAATAAACACTGACCCATCCTTCACGCGCGTGGCTCCGAAGCACTTCAGCAGTACTTCCCCGCTTTCGTCATGCTCCACGACCTGAAGGAACGCCACCCATGAGCATCCCGAATTACACCCGCTTCCTTTCCGAATGCTTTGTGCAGGACTCAGAACGGCAGCCCGCTCTGCGCGAGGACGAGATCTACGGGGTCTACATCAGCTGGTGCATGCTCAATGCCGAGCAGCCAGGCAACACCACGTCCCTGTGGGCAGCCATGGACCAACAGGGACACACAAAGCAGGAGCGGTACGCCGGCCGCCAGGAATGGCCGGGGCTGACCATGAAAGGCCCGGCGGCAGTGGACTACATCCTCTCAAGCCAGCCCAGCCTGCTCTGACCCCGTCCGGCAGAGTCCAGCTGAGCCGCCGCGGTGACGCTCCCCATAGCAACCACGCCCGGCGGCTAGGCTGGGTTGATGGCCTTCCTCGCCACCCTGGCACCCACCTTCGCGGCAGTGGCCATCCTGACGTTGCTCACGGTTGCGGTGCTCCGGGGCTCGCGCACGCCGTCGTTCCTTGCGCCGGCCGTGGCCATTTTCCGCGGCGCTGCCCAACTGGCGCTCATCAGCCTGGTGTTGGGCGGCATCATCACCGATCCGCTGTGGGTGGGAGCGGCGCTGCTGGTGATGTTCAGCGTGGCGGCGGTGACGGCGACCCGCCGGCTGACGTGGTCCTGGCGGCGCTTCGCCGTGGTGTCAGCAACCCTGGCCGCCGGGATTCTGGTGACTCTCGGCGTCGTATTCGCCACCGGCGCTGTGGCGCTCGAGCCCCGCTACGTCCTGGCGATGGGCGGGATCGTGATCGGCAACTGCATGACCATCGCCGTGCTCGCCGGGCACCGCTTCCGTGAGGCGGTCCGTGAGCAGTGGGACCAGGTGGAGGGCTGGCTTGCGCTGGGCGCCACGCCCCGGCGCGCCACCCTCACCCAGGCACGCTACTCGGTGCATGCGGCCCTGATTCCCTCCACGGACCAGACCAAAACCACCGGTCTGGTGACCCTGCCGGGTGCCTTCGTGGGCGCGATCTTCGGCGGCGCCTCCCCGCTGGAGGCCGGACGGTTCCAGGTGGTGGTCCTGGCGTCCATCATGGCGGCGGGTGCAGTCACCGCCGTCGCGCTTGTCCGTTCGCTGGCCGCCGTGCGCGTGCGTCCCGGGCCGCTCTAGCCCTGTGGCAGCAGCTGCTGCAACTCCGCGGTCATCGCGGCCACCAGTTCAGGCCTGCCGTGAAACTGCGCGGGAGTGTTCTGGAAAAGTTCTATGCGCCAGGTCCCGCGTTCGACGACGGCCACCAGGCTCTGGTGCGCATTGGTGGGTGGCGCGATTTCGCCGCTTCCCGGCGGCACCATTCCGGCGATGGCGACAAGGAGCGCGGCGTCTGCTCCAAGGGGGCGCACATCCCGCACCTTGGTGACGTAGGTTGCGGTCTGGTGGTCTGTGAAGATGGGATTTAGGTGCCGGAAGACCTCGTCCGGCCCCGTGGCCGTACTGCCGTCAAACCCGATCTGAAGCCCTCTTGTTGCGAAGCAGTCAGCCATGCAGCGGGCGTCCTGCCGGTTCCAGGCGTTGATGAGCGTTTCGTAGAGTTTCTGAACTTCGTTCAGGTCCGGAGTCATTGTTGTTCCCCCAGGAATGTTTGGATTTCTCCGGCCATCCGCTTCGACTGGGTCCAGTGCAGGTAGTGGTGGCCCTCGAGTGGCACGATTCTATGGCGGGTGACGTTCTTCAGCAGGTTCTCCGCGGCGGCTGTTTTGGTGGCAGTGGTGTCAGGGTTTTCATCGGCAATGAAGGCCAGCACCGGCAGGTTGTTCGGGTAGGTCACTCCCCTGAGGGCTGCGGCGTTGTTTGCTATCCGGGCTGTTTCGTCGGCGACGGCGGAGTTGCCGTAGTTCCAACTGGTTATCAGGCGCATGCGTTGCAGTTCGCCGTCCGTGTAGGCCTCACTTTCCGGGTCAACAAAACTGGGGACGACGGCGGAGACCGCCCGCACTATCCCCGTCACGGCCAGGGCTTTTTGCCAGTTGAGTTCCGGCTCCGGGCCCGGAACCGGCCCGTCTCCGGCTCTCGGGATGGACGCGTCGATCCCCACAACGGCGGATACTTCGGCTGGGTACCGGTTCGCGTAGTCCAGCATGTAGAAACCGGCGATGGAGTGCCCTGCCAGGACGTACGGTTGCTTGATCTGGAGTTTGGTGAGTACTTCGTGGAGCTCGGTGCTGATGTTCTCGTTGGTCCGCGGCGGAGCGTCCATGTCGCTGTAGCCGTACCCAAACCCCTCGACGACGATGGTGTCGAAACCGTTGAGCTCACGGACTAACGGAGCGAAGTCAAGGCCGGGCGCCGGCGTTCCCAGGCCGCTGAGAAGGACGATCGGCTGGCCGCTCTCCGGCCCGTTCCGGTACACATTCAGCGCGCCGCTGCCTACGGCGATGCGTTCCCCGTAGGCACCCATGCCCGCTTTCTCCGTGGTCTCCAGGATCGCGTTGACCACCGTGGAGGCCAGTATCAGCCCAAGGACAACGGCGGCGGCGATGCCGGCCCGGCGCCACCCGCGCCGGGGCTTCCGCGCACCGAGGTTTTTGGTTTCCGATGCGCCGGAAGTCCTCTGGGGTGATGGGTTCATGCTGGGCCTTTCCAACCCGGAGCCTACCTTGGGCGGCCCCCAACTGCCCGGAATCAGGCCGGCTTGGCGAAGACCGCCGCGCTCATGATTTCGTAGCCCACGAACGTCTCGTCGCCTTCGACCCAGGCATCGTGGCCGGCCGGAATGGTGTAGGCCTTGCCGGGGGTAATCGTGGTGGTTTTGCCATCTTCCATCTTCACCGTCAGCGTTCCGGCGGAGCAGATTCCCACGTGATTGACCTGGCAACTGTCCGTGTGGACCACGGTCTTGACCGTCTCGGACCACTTCCACCCCGGCTCGAAAGTAAACCTGCCCAAAGTGGTGTCGCCGAGGTTGACCACATCGACCTGGGTTTTCGGCGGACGGCGCTGTTCATCGGGCTCGTCGAAGGACTTGGCTTCAAGGCCATTGATTGTCATTTCGTTCTCCAAACAGGGAGCATTTGAAACTGTTTGTCCGGAGCGCCCAGAACGGCTCCGGGTGTGATGGCTGGCGGGACTGCCGTGAGCCGTTGCCGCCAACGCTGACACCCAGCGGTATCAGGGTGCGCCCGCAAGTGGGCCCTGTCAATACGTTCGCCGCCCGGTCAAGGCCTTCGAAACGGCCGCCAGTTGGGGTATTAGAATCATGGCAAAGACCACCTCATTTCGGAGGAGGGCACCAGATGCTTTTCGAGCGCATCTACGACGACGATCTGGCCCAAGCCAGCTACCTGGTCGGCTGCCAGGCAAAGGGTGAAGCCGTTGTTGTTGATGGCCGCCGCGACATCGCCGTCTACCAGGAGTTGGCAAAAAGGAACGGCTTGAAGATCGTGGCCGTCACCGAGACCCACATCCACGCCGACTACCTCTCCGGAACCCGGGAACTGGCCGCCGCCACTGGCGCCACCATCTACGTCTCCGGCGAGGGCGGCCCCGACTGGCAGTACGGGTTCGGCGGCGAACGCCTTTACGACGGCGGCAAGATCACCATGGGCAACATCAGCATCCGGGCAGTGCACACTCCGGGCCACACCCCGGAGCACCTGTCCTTCCTCGTCACTGACGGCGCGTTCAGTGACCAACCCGGCTACCTGCTCTCCGGCGATTTCGTTTTCTCCGGTGACCTGGGCCGCCCGGACCTGCTCGACGAGGCAGCCGGCGGCACCGACACCCGTTTCGTGGGAGCCACGCAGCTCTTCGCGAGCCTGCGGGATAAGTTCCTGACCCTGCCGGACTATGTTCAGGTCCACCCGGCCCATGGCGCCGGCAGCTCCTGCGGCAAGGCCTTGGGTGCCGTCCCTTCCTCCACGGTGGGTTACGAACGCCGCTTCGCCTGGTGGGGCAAATATCTGGCTTCCAATGATGAGCAGGGCTTCATCGACGAACTGCTCGAGGGCCAGCCCGACGCGCACTCCTACTTCGCCCGGATGAAGCGCGAAAACCGTGAAGGGCCGGCCATCTTGGGCAGACGCGCCCCGCTCACGGAACTGGACCGTGCCGAGGTCGCCCAGGACCTCGCCGAGGGCAAGGCCACTTTTGTCGACACCCGCCCCAACGGAGCAGTCCACAAAGGCACCGTCGCCCGCTCCCTGAACGTTCCCGCCGGCAAGTCGGTGGCCAGCTATGCCGCCTGGGTGGTCAACCCCGAAACCGACAAGAACCCCCTGGTGCTCCTCGCCCCTGACCAGGCAGCAGCGCAGGTCATGTGGGACCACCTGGTGCGCGTCGGCATTGACAACGTCGCCGGCTATGTCACTGGCATGGAAGGTCTGCCCACGTCCACCCCGAAGCTGATCCGGCCGGCGGACCTTACCGGCTTTGACGCGGCCATGGTGCTGGATGTCCGGAACCGCAGCGAACACACTGCCGGGCACATCCCCGGCTCCCACCACCTCAGCGGCGGGCGCGCCATGTGGCACCTCGACGAGGTGCCCGGCGAAGGCACGATCGTCACCTACTGCCAAAGCGGGGCCCGGAGTTCGGTGGCTGCCAGTGCCCTGCGCCGGGCCGGGTACGACGTCGTCGAACTCGCCGGCAGCTATGCAGCCTGGACCGCCTGGCGGCAGACGCGGGAATCCGTGTCCAGTTGAACAGATAGGTCATCGGCCCGGCACGCGCTTCGGTGTGCCTGGATATGCGGTCCGGCCAACTGGCGCATGTGCTGCACCCGGCTTTTATGTTTGGCCGGAGCGGCCGTGGGTCAGCCCCGTGGGGAAGCCAACCAGCACAGGTGCCGGGACGTCGCAGCTGGTGCCGGCGTCGGTGGAGCAGACGCCGGTCTCGGGCAGTTCAAGCTGCACGGTATCGGCGGCTTCGTGATCTCCGGCCAACGCCGCGACCACGGAGCGGACCTGCTCGTAGCCCGTGGCCAGCAGGAAGGTCGGTGCCCGGCCATAGGACTTCATGCCCACGATGTAAAAGTCCTTGTCCGGGTGGGCCAGGACTTTCGCACCGTGCGGCGGGACGGTCCCGCAGGAGTGGAACTCAGGATCGATCAGGGGCCCGAGTTCCAGCGGCGCTTCCACGGCGGGGTCGAGGTCGAGCCGGAGTTCGCGCAGGATGTCCAGGTCCGGGCGGAAACCCGTGCAGGGAATCACGACGTCTGCTTCCAGGGTGCGGCCGTCAACGGATTCAACGGTCACGCCTGAGTCCAGGGCTTTCAGGGAGCTGATCCCGAAGCTGGTGTGGAGTTCGATTTTGCCTGCCTCCACGAGGCGTCGGACCCGGCCGCCGAGCTGGCCCCGCGCCGGCAGCCCGTCGGCGTCGCCGCCGCCGTAGACCTTTTCGGCGGAGTTACCACGGACGGCCCAGAGGATGCGGGTCTCCGGCTCTGCCTTGACGAGATCGGAAAGGCTGATGAGGGTGTTGGCCGCTGAGTGCCCGGACCCGACCACCAGGACACGGCGCCCCGCGAAGTCTGCACGGTCCCGGCCGGTGACGTCCGGTAGTGGCGCCGAGATCCGGTCCGCTGCAGCGTCCTCGCCGATAGCGGGCAGGCCGGAGGTTCCCAGCGGGTTGCGACGGGACCAGGTGCCGGAAGCGTCGATGACCGCAGCCACGGTGTGGTCGCGGGTCTCGTCGTCGGCGTGCTCCACCCGGACGGTGAAGGGGGTGGTGTCCCGGCCGCGGACGTGGGTCTTGTCCAGCCCCTGCCGGGTGACAGCGACGACGCGCGCGCCGGTCTGCAGCCGGGAGGCAATCTGCGGCAAGGCGGCGAGCGGTGCGAGGTAGTTGTCGATGAGCTCGCCGCCGTAGGGCAGTGCAGTGGGCCGGGGGGACTCCCAGCCGGTGGCTTCGAGCAGGCGGAGGGCGGCGGCGTCGAGGTTGAAGCGCCAAGGTGAGAACAACCGGATGTGGCGCCATTGTTCGATGGCCGCGCCCGCCGTCGTGCCTTCCTCAAAGACGAGCGGCTCCAGGCCGCGCTCAAGCAGGTGGGCGGCCGCGGCCAGCCCGACGGGGCCGGCGCCGATCACGGCGACCGGAAGTCGCTTCACTGAATCCATGCTGTCCTCAAGTTTCTCCGGTCTCTCCGGGGTGGTGCGGTTGGCCGGTGTGGTCAGCAGCAGTCCTGGTCATCGTCGCAGCAGCCTGAGTCGCCGCAGCATCCTGTCCTCATGTCAGCTCACCTCCTCCCCTGTCCAGCGGGTTATGAGGCGGGTACGAGGGACGCGATCAGTCCCTCAATACGGGTTTTGATCTGGTCGCGGATGGGGCGGACGGATTCCACGCCCTTGCCGGCCGGGTCTTCCAGGACCCAGTCCTCGTAGCGCTTGCCGGGGAAGTACGGGCATTCGTCGCCGCAGCCCATGGTGATCACCACGTCTGATTCCTTGACGGCCTCGGTGGTGAGGACCTTGGGGATCTCGGTGGACATGTCGATGCCCACCTCCGCCATTGCTTCGACGGCAGCGGGGTTGATTTTGTCGGCGGGCTGGGATCCAGCGGAACGGACCTCGATCCCGCCCTTGCCGAGGGCGGTCAGGAACGCGGCGGCCATCTGCGACCGGCCTGCGTTATGGACGCAGACAAACAGGACGGAGGGCTTTTTGGCGGTGTCGGTGCTCATTGTTTTGCTCCTGTAATCAGTGAGGGGTGGACCGGCCGTTGAGTGGTCATGCCCGCACTTCCTGCATCACATATTGAAGGTTATCGATGCAGGAAGTATCGGGCATTACATTGATGATTGTCAATATGCAGTGCAAGGGATTCTCAGGCCGCCCGCACCCGCGGCGCGAGGTCGTTGATGCGGTGGGAAATGTCCTCGAAGGCGGACTCGAAGGCCTCCTGGGTGTTGGTCCGCAGCGGATCCGGTACGGACCAGTGCGCTCCGCCGAGACCGGTCAACTCCTCATGGGCGTTGTCGCAGACGGTGATGACGAAATCGCCGTCATGCACTCCCTCGAGTCTGCGCGGCGGCACCTTGGGGAGGTCGAGACGATGGCGGCGGGCGACGTCGATGGCCCCCTGCGCGATGCGGTCTCCTGGGTGCGTTCCGGCCGAAGTGGAGGGGATGCCGCTGGCCCGCTTCCAAAGGGCGGCCGCAAGCTGGGAGCGGGCACTGTTCCGGGTGCAGACAAACAGAACGCGGGTGGCGGCGTGTTCGACGCCGGGCGCCAGGCCTTCCAGCGCACCGGCAGCCAGGCGGATGTAGCTTCGCCGCTTGTCGGCCTCGGAGCGTTGCCGGGCCACCAGACCCGCCTCCTCCAGGGCACGCAGATGGTGGGACAGCAGGTTTGACGGCATTCCCAGCTCGGCCTGCAGTTCCGTGGGTGAGAAGTCACCGAGGGTCAGCAGGTCCACAATGCGGAGCCTCGCCGGATCTGCGAGCGCCGCGTGCTTGGCAACCCGCAACCGGAACGCTTCAGCTGGCTCAGTTCTCATTGACTCAATTTTGACTGAGGTAATTTGTTGAGTCAAGCTTGGTGCCATGACTACCACCCAGCCGCCGTTGTGGCGCCGTGCGGTTGCCGAGCTTCTTGGCACCAGCCTGCTCGTGATGATCGTCGTCGGCTCCGGAATTATGGCCCAGCAGCTCTCCCCGAACGACGTCGGCCTGCAGCTGCTGCAGAACAGTACGGCCACGGTGCTGGGCCTGACCGTCCTGATCCTGGTGTTTGGTCCGGTCAGCGGCGCGCACTTCAACCCGGTGGTCTCGCTGGTGGACTGGATCCTGGGGCGGCGCAGCGGCACCGGCCTGACCCTGCCGGAGCTGGGCACGTACGTGGCCGCCCAAGTGCTCGGTGCCATCAGCGGCAGCGTGGTGGCTAACGCCATGTTTGAGGTGGGTACCTCCATCTCGGGCAAGGACCGCGCCACAGGCGGGCACCTGCTCGGTGAAGTTGTTGCAACGGCGGGGCTCATCCTGCTGATCTTCGCACTCGCCGCCACGA
The DNA here is from genome assembly GCF_042879835.1 of Pseudarthrobacter sp. NPDC058329. Taxonomy (NCBI): domain Bacteria; kingdom Bacillati; phylum Actinomycetota; class Actinomycetes; order Micrococcales; family Micrococcaceae; genus Pseudarthrobacter; species Pseudarthrobacter sp. NPDC058329. The sequence continues at coordinate 122,362 of NZ_JBHVZR010000006.1, read as the reverse complement.
AGCGGGGCGTCCTGGCCGCACCGGCGGTGGGCGCCTACATCGGGGCCGCATATTGGTTCACGTCCTCCACCTCGTTCGCGAACCCCGCCGTGACCGTGGGCCGCATCTTCAGCGACACCTTCGCCGGCATTGCACCTGCCTCGGTGCCCGCCTTCGTCATCGCCCAGCTTGTCGGGGCGGCTGCGGGCCTGGGTCTCCTGCTCCTCCTGTTTCCCTTCGCAGCCCGGGCCGCGGACGACGTCGTCCTTCCGCACGAGGCGGACACAACCAGGTCCTAGCCCGGGCCACCTGCCAAAATAAGTCCTGTGACTATCGCAAAGACCATCCTGCTGTTTATTCTTGCCGCCGCCGCTGAGATTGGCGGCGCATGGCTGGTCTGGCAGTCCGTCCGGGAGGGCAAGGAATGGTGGTGGGCCGGACTGGGTGTTATTGCCCTGGGCATTTACGGTTTCGCTGCCACCTTGCAGCCGGACGCACACTTCGGCCGGATTCTGGCAGCTTACGGCGGGGTGTTTGTGGCCGGCTCCCTCGTGTGGGGCATCGTCTTTGACGGCTTCCGGCCGGACAGGTGGGACATTGCAGGTTCGGCGATCTGCCTGCTCGGCGTCGCCGTGATCATGTTCGCCCCGCGCAACGCTGCCCTTTAGCCTTCTTCGGTAGGGACCCCCACCGTCCAGTCGGCGGCATCCCGCACAACGTCCGCCAGGTCCCCGGTGCGGTGCAGGACCTCGAGCTGCCGCACTGCTCCGGTCCCGGCGTCGAGCAGACTGTCCACCAGGCTCTCCACCCGCCCCAGGTCACCGATGTCCGCCAGCGCCGCGCCGATGTGGCTCATGAGGGAATTTACGACGGCGAGCGCCGGCACCGGCCGGCTTGTCACCGGATCCAGCAGCTCACCCCGCAGGCCCCATCTGCTCGCCTTCCAGCTTGCCAGTCGCAGCAGCGCGGTAGATACAACCTTTGGCGGAGTTCCTTCCCGCCATTCCCGCGCCGCGGTCTCCACCAGACCCCGGGCAACGCCTGCCAGCAGCACGGTGTTTTCCGGCCGGAGGCACACATCGGCAAGCCGGATCTCCACCGTGGGGTAATGCCGCGAGAGGCGCGCGTCAAAGTAGATCATCCCCTCGTCCATCGCGACGCCGGTAGCCACCATGTCGTGGACCAGCTGGAGATAGCTCTCCGGGGTGCGGAGGATTTCCAGCGGACCGGCGGAAGGCAATCGGTTCCAGACCTGGGAACGGTAACTGGCGTACCCGGTGTCTTGGCCGTGCCAGAACGGGGAGTTGGCGCTAAGGGCGATCAGCACCGGCAGCCAGTTCCGGATCCGGTCCAGCACAGCCACCCCCTCCTCCGCTGACTCCACTGAAACGTGGATATGGCAGCCGCAAGTGAGCTGCTCGCGGGCGGTCAGGCCATATTCCTCCGTGATGGCCTTGAACCGCCGGAGCTTCACGGGATGGGGATTAGCAAGAAGCGGAGAAGTGGCCAGCGCGGCTACCCTGACCCCTACGTCCTGCGCAGCCTGGTGCGCAATGGCCCGCCCGGCAACGATGTCTGTCTGGAGGGCTGCCAAGGTGGAGTGCGGTGGCGTGACCACCTCGATCATCTCCTGCTGGAACTCAGCCGTAAGGACAGGACCGGCGCTCAAGTCCATCGGGCGGACGTACAGGTTCAGGAGTGCACCCGCTGCCGGTACCGCACTTCCGCTGCCGGAGTCCACCAGCAGAAGTTCCTCCTCTATTCCAAACGTACGACGGCGTCCGGCGTCCGCTGCTATATCCCCAGCTTGTGCCGGGGCGCCTTCCGCTTGTGAGCCGTCCATCGCCGTCGTCCTTTGTCATTCCAGCCGGGAACCTTCGTCCCAGAAGCATGCCAGCGTGACGGCACCGTTTACCAGTACTTCGAGGTTGGCGCTTTCGTCAGCGGGGCCCGGCAGGGCTGGCCGGGTTCGCGTGGGCCTTCTCGAACGTGATCAGCTGCCCCACTTCCCCAGGCAATGGAAGAGCTTTGTTGCCGGCCAATTGAACGTGGACGAGGTCCAGCAACTCCGCTGCCCTCAGGTTCAACCGCCGGGATTCATCCAGGTCCCGGTCCAGCCGGAGGACCTCAGCGCGCAGCTCTGCGATATCGGCCGCGGCTACGGCCAGCCGCAGGTTCACCTCTTCCAGCGGATCGCTCAGTGGCTCATGCCCATCCAAAGCGTCACTCAGGAAATCGTTCATGGCAGGGCCTTCACTTTCGGTCGGCGGAGGGCATCGAGGACTTCCACCAGCCCCATTTGGGGATAAGGCCCGCCGTACGGCAGCCCCTCTTCCACAAAATGCGGGTCGCTCACGTGGATCAGCACATGGCTGGGCTTCGAGTACTCGGACGGGAGCAGGTGCATAAGAGCCCTTTAGCTGTCCCCGGGCGCAGCCCAAGGAAATGTACTGACGGGCTCTGCATGCCGTCGCAGGAAGAACATAATAAGCACGCTTATCAAAAGTTGGGAAGACCCGTCCATTGTTACGGGCGTGCGATGGCGCCGCCCTTCCGCCCCTCAGGCCCGACGGCGGCGGGAGGCTGTACTTCCCTTCCCGCCGCGGGTAGATTCGGGAGCGTGGCGGGCATAAATCCCGCCATCCCTGGCCCTTCTGCATCGGTCAGGGAAGTAGCCGCTGGAGCAAGCCGGCGGCATATGTTGCAGAAACCGGATCGAGCCTTCATGCCGTCCTCGCATTTCCAGCAGTTCCTTGAACAAGCCACCATTCATGACCCTGAAGCCGAACACCCGCTAGGCCCTGACTGCCTTTACGGTCTCTACATCAGCTGGGCGTCGCTGCACGGCTTCCGGGCCAAATCGGACCAGGCCTTCCGCGCGGGCATGCTGCGCTGCGGCGTGGACGTGAACCACTCCCAGCTGCACATGACCGGTCCCGCCGCGGCCGATTACATCCTCAGCAGCTACCCCAACGTCGCTTGAAGCGACCGGGAAGCGGCGCGCCAGACCACGCTTATCAGGGGGGACAGCCATGGGATTCGAGCCGCACGAGCCGGAGCAGCGCAGCCAGCTCAACTCCACCCTGCTAAAAGCCGACATCACCGTTTCCGAGCTCTGGCTGCAGTACTTCAGCATGAGCGGTGCCGCCGGCGAATATGAGGTCAATGCCTACGTGGAGGGGCTGATCTCCCTTCCTGCCGTCCAGCGGGACCTGCTGGCCATGGCCGCCAGGGAAATCATGAGCGGGACGCCCTGACGCGGCGCCCCACGGTGGGGCCAAGCCGAAGTGACGCCCGACGGCATAGTTCCGCGCCGCCGTCGGCCGCCCCTTGCCGGGCTGCCCCCTGATTTCGGTACCCAGCGGGCGGACCCAGGAACGGTTTTATGCCTCTTCCATCCGCCTCCATCCCGCGCTAGGGTGGGCTCAAAACCACTGGCCAGAGCCATGGGTTATTGGGCTCATGCAGCTGGGCCTCTGGGTATTTCCGGAGGGAACCGCGGTGAGCAGCACTGGAAAGAACTCCCCGAAACGGCGGCGTGGTGCCGCTCTCATTCCTGTTCCTGCCCTGCTGGCTTTGACTTCCTGTTCAGCGGAGGTCCAGCGGGGCTGGCTGCCCGCCGAACGGGACATCACGGACCACACCCCGCTGGTCACCGACCTGTGGGTGAACTCGTGGATCGCGGCGCTGATTATCGGCGTGATCACTTGGGGGCTCATCCTGTGGTGCGTCATCGCGTACCGCCGCAGGAAAGATACTGTCGGGTTTCCGCGGCAGATGAGTTACAACCTCCCACTCGAGGTCTTCTACCTCTCTGTACCGCTCATGGTGGTGGGCGTCTTCTTTGTGTTCACCGACCGTGACCAGCGTGCCATGGACGACCGCTTCGAGGACCCGGACGTAGTCATCGATGTGCGCGGCAAGCAGTGGGCGTGGGACTTCAACTACGTCAAAGAGGACGTCCATGAGGACCCGGGCGTGCAGGCCCACCTGGACGGCAACTTCGGCACGCCTGACCGGCTGCCCACCCTGTACCTGCCGGTGGACAAAAAGGTTGAACTGCAGCTGAACTCCCGTGACGTCCAGCATTCCTTCTGGGTAGTGGAGTTCATGCAGAAACGGGACATGTACCCCGGCGAAAACCAGTTCAACAGGTACATCGACATCATCCCCACCCGCACCGGTGAATACACCGGCAAATGCGCTGAACTCTGCGGTGAATACCACTCCGAGATGCTCTTCAAGGTCCGGGTAGTGACCGAACAGGAGTACAACAGCCATATCGCCGACCTCCGGGCCAAGGGCAATACCGGCATCCGCGGCGATGAGTACGACCGGAATCCGGCACGGCCAGCCTTGGAACAGGCACAACAAAGGACGGAACCGTAATGACCACCACCGGCCAGAACATGGGCACAACGTCGGCAACCGCCGCACCTGCGGTGGTCAGCCGGCCCAAGGGCAGCATGGTGGTCAACTGGATCACCACCACCGACCACAAAACCATCGGATACCTGTACCTGATCGCCTCGTTTGTGTTCTTCTGCCTGGCCGGCGTGATGGCGCTGCTGATCCGCGCCGAACTGTTTGAACCCGGCATGCAGATTTTGCAGACCAAGGAGCAGTACAACCAGCTGTTCACAATGCACGGCACCGCGATGCTGCTGATGTTCGCCACCCCGCTGTTCGCCGGGTTCACGAACGTGATTATGCCGCTGCAGATCGGCGCGCCGGACGTGGCGTTCCCCCGGCTGAACGCGCTGGCTTTCTGGTTCTTCCTCTTCGGTTCCATCATCGCCACCTCCGGCTTCATCACACCCCAGGGTGCTGCGTCCTTCGGCTGGTTCGCCTACGCGCCGCTGTCCAACACCACGTTCACGCCAGGGATCGGCGGGGACCTGTGGGTGTTCGGCCTGGCGCTGTCCGGCTTCGGCACCATCCTCGGTGCGGTCAACTTCATCACCACCATCATCTGCATGCGCGCCCCGGGCCTGACCATGTGGCGGATGCCGATCTTCACCTGGAACGCCCTGGTCACGTCCATCCTGGTGCTGATGGCCTTCCCGCCGCTGGCCGCCGCGCTGTTCGCGCTCGGTGCGGACCGGAAGTTCGGCGCCCACATCTACGATCCGGCCAATGGCGGCGCCATCCTCTGGCAGCACCTGTTCTGGTTCTTCGGCCACCCCGAGGTGTACATCATCGCGCTGCCGTTCTTCGGCATCGTCTCGGAAATCTTCCCGGTGTTCAGCCGCAAGCCGATCTTCGGCTACAAGGGCCTGGTCTACGCCACCATTGCGATTGCCGCCCTGTCCGTGACGGTGTGGGCCCACCACATGTACGTCACCGGCGCGGTGCTGCTGCCGTTCTTCGCGTTTATGACCATGCTCATCGCGGTGCCCACCGGCGTGAAGTTCTTCAACTGGATCGGTACCTTGTGGGGCGGTTCCCTGACCTTCGAGACGCCCATGCTGTGGAGCCTGGGCTTCCTGATCACGTTCCTCTTCGGCGGCCTCACCGGCATCATCCTCGCCTCCCCGCCGCTGGACTTCCACGTCTCCGACTCCTACTTCGTGGTGGCGCACTTCCACTACGTGGTGTTCGGCACCGTGGTGTTCGCCATGTTCGCCGGGTTCTACTTCTGGTGGCCCAAGTTCACCGGCACGATGCTGAACGAGCGGCTGGGCAAAATCCACTTCTGGCTCCTGTTCCTCGGCTTCCACGGCACCTTCCTGATCCAGCACTGGCTCGGTGTTGAGGGTATGCCCCGCCGGTACGCCGACTACATGCCGGAGGACAACTTCACCTTGATGAACCAGTTCTCCACCATCAGCTCCTACCTGCTCGGAGCGTCCCTGATCCCGTTCCTGTGGAATGTCTACATCACCTGGCGGACCGGCAAGAAGGTCACAGTGGATGACCCGTGGGGCTTTGGTGCGTCACTGGAGTGGGCCACGTCCTGCCCGCCGCCGCGCCACAACTTCACCTCGCTGCCCCGGATCCGCTCTGAGCGGCCGGCCCTGGACCTGCACCACCCCGAGCTCAGCATCCGGGAGCACGAGCCTGTGCACGGGCCCGTGGCCGCCGCCCTTGGCGCGGCCGACATCGGTGAACGCGACGTACGGGATCCGGACCCCAACAAATAAGCACCCGCAACGAAGCCCCCTGCCAGCCGGTTCATTCTGGGTACCGGCCGGCAGGGGGCTTCTTGCTGGGCTCTGGTCTAGCCCTTTGCCTCTTTCGGGTTGTCAGCGTCCTTGAGTTCGATTTCGGCGGTGGCCTGGATGAGGGCGAGCAGCTCCGGGTCCAGTCCCGGGGCGAACTCTTCCTTGCGCTCCGGTGACATCTTGATGGGGACGCCCGTGGGCATGGTCTCGGTGCTCAGTTCGGTGCCGTCGTTCGACGGCGACGCGCCCCGGTAGAGCTTCCCCGCCTGGCTGAGGTTGTCCGCACTGAAGGTGTACTGGATGCTCTGCAGGCCCTTGTCCAGAAGCTTTTTGACTTCGGGGAACTGCTCGGCGTTGGTCTTGGGGATGGGCAGGACCTTGCCCCAGTTCACGCCGAGGCTTTCCAGCGCCTTGGCGAAGGCGTTCTCGTGCGCCTGGTCCCGGACGATCAGGTAGGCAATGGTGGAGCGGGCCGTCTTGTTCTCGGTCATCTCGTAGATGCGGCATTTCTGCAGGCGGCCGGTGGATTCCAGCATCAGGTTGTACAGCAGGTCCAGGACCAAATTTCCGCTGTTGTAGACGTAGGATCCGCTCCACGGGTTCCCTGCGGCGTCCACGGGCAGCGCGCCCTGGGCGCCCACCAGGTAGTGGTGGATGTTGCTGGTGTCCAGCGCGATCTTCAGCGGCGTGGCACCCTTGGCGCCGGGCTGGTCCACGGGATCGGTCTTCTTCCCCTGGTAGCGCGGGGAACCGTCCAGGAGCTGGGAAATAGTGGTGCCGATAAGTTCGACGTGGCTGATTTCCTCGGTCCCCACGCCCTGAAGCAGGTCTTTATAGGGTTTGGAGGCCGGGTCGCCGCGGAAGTTCATGCTCTGGAACAGGTACTGCATCATGGTGCGCATTTCACCGAACTGGCCGCCCAGGCCCTCCTGCAGGGCGTTAGCAGCTGCCGGATCAGGCTCATCGGCAGCAATTTCGTTGATAAGAAGTTCAGTATGCAGGTACATAAATAATTCTCTCCTCGTTATGTGCTCTGTTGCCGGTTCACGCTGCGGGCCCGGTTACTGCTGGACCTGTCCGTGGCCGGAATTGCTGTCACGCCGATACGCGCCGGCAGCCGAGTTAGTCAGCATGCTTACTATCCTGCATCATGTCCGCCGCTTTGACCAGACGTTGCACTACTCCGGTACAAAAGCCACCCGCCCACAGCGAGCACCACACTGACCGCGAGGAAGCCGAGGTCCCAGGCCAGCGGCCCCCCGAGGTCGTCCCGGACGTGGTGGATCTGCAGCAGCTGGTGGTTGATGAGGCCCTCGATGATGTTGAAGGCACCCCAGCCACACAGGGCCAAGCCGGTGTGGAATCTCCAGCGGGCAGACAGCCGCCCCTGCTGCCGGGCACGCACGGTGAGGGCGGCCGCGGCCACCACCAGGACCCACATGGCGCTGTGGAACAGGCCGTCCGCCAGGGTGTTTAGCTCCAGGCCCGCCACAGTCTTGGTGTTGCCGCTTTCGGTGTGGCTGAGCATGTGGTGCCACTGCAGCACCTGGTGCAGGACGATGCCGTCCACAAAACCGCCGATGCCCATGCCGAACAAAAAGGCCGGGGCCCTGGCCGGCGCTCCGACGGCCGTCGCCGGCGTGGTTCGCGTTTCCCTTGACACTCTTCCGCCCCTTCGATCGGTGCACCTTTCACCTTGCCCCTACCCGCCGTCGGACGCCCTAAGCAGCTTGGAGCGCACTATCAGTACCCGCGCGCGGACCCTTGACCAACTCCAGCCCGAGGTGGAAACGTAGGGCGGGCGGTGCGCCTCCAGCAGCGGGGTTGTTCCTGCCCAAGACGGAACCGCACTGCCAGCCCACCATCAAGGCGGCACACATGCGAGCAATGGTTTACCGCGGCCCGTACAAAATCCGGGTCGAAGAAAAAGACATTCCCAGGGTCGAACACCCCAACGACGCGATTGTCCGGGTCACCACGGGGGCGATTTGCGGCTCGGACCTGCACCTCTACCACGGCATGATGCCGGACACCCGGGTGGGTATGACGTTCGGTCACGAGTTTGTGGGCGTGGTGCACGAGGTGGGTTCCTCGGTGCAAAACCTCGCACAGGGCGACCGCGTGATGGTCCCCTTCAACGTCTACTGCGGCTCCTGCTACTTCTGCTCCCGCGGCCTGTTCTCGAACTGCCACAACGTGAACCCGAACGCGACGGCGGTGGGCGGCATCTACGGCTACTCCCACACCTGCGGAGGGTACGACGGCGGCCAGGCTGAGTTTGTGCGTGTCCCTTTCGCTGACGTGGGGCCTGCCGGGATTCCGGACTGGATGGACGAGGAGGACGCCGTCCTGCTCACCGATGCGCTTCCCACCGGCTATTTCGGCGCCCAGCTCGGGGACATCACAGAAGGCGACACGGTGGTGGTCTTCGGCGCCGGGCCGGTGGGCCTGTTCGCGGCCAAGTCCGCCTGGCTGATGGGCGCCGGCCGGGTGATCGTCATCGATCACCTGGAGTACCGACTGGAGAAGGCCCGGACCTTCGCCCACGCCGAAACGTACAACTTCGTGGAGTACGACGACATTGTGGTGCACCTGAAGAAAGCCACTGACTACCTGGGTGCCGACGTCGTGATTGATGCGGTGGGTGCCGAGGCGGACGGCAACTTCCTGCAGCACGTCACCGCCGCGAAACTGAAGCTGCAGGGCGGATCCCCCATCGCCCTGAACTGGGCCATCGACTCCGTCCGGAAAGGCGGCACCGTGTCCGTGGTCGGCGCGTACGGCCCACTTTTCAGTGCCGTGAAATTCGGCGACGCCGTGAACAAGGGCCTGACGCTGCGGATGAACCAGTGTCCGGTCAAACGGCAGTGGCCGCGGCTTTTCGAGCACATCCGGAACGGGTACCTGAAGCCCAGCGACATCGTCACCCACCGCATCCCGCTGGAGCATATTGCGGAGGGTTACCACATGTTCTCGGCGAAGCTTGATGGCTGCATCAAACCCCTTATCGTTTCCACCCCAGCCTGAAAGGACGAGCACCATGGCTGAGATACCAACGCCCTACACCGCCGGCAAGCCTGCCTTGAAGGAGTCCGTGGAGGAGCTGCGGGCCCGCATCCCGGGATGGGGCGTGGACCTGGACCCGGCAGACCGGCCCTCCTTCCCGCGCGAGCAGCCCGGGATCCAGACCGGTGCGCACTGGGACTTCCCGGAACGCCAGGAAGAGAAGTGGCCCCGCGAGAGGTCCATCGAGCATGCGTTTGTGACACCTGTCTTCGGCACCTCCACTCCGCCTGCTGGGACGTCGGGTGCCATCCGGAAGTACGCCTATGCCAGGTTCAGCGAGGGCCGGGCCGCGCACTGGCTGCTGCTTATTGCCGCGGACCGGGTGGACGCCATGGAACACCACCTTGCCTCGCTGGCCACCCTCCGGCCGGACAACCCGGTGACCGGGACGGGCGTGCTCAGCGAATTTTCCCGGAACGGCGTTGGCTCCCGGCTTGGGAAGAAGCGGGCCGACGTGAACCACCAGTGGATCGACCCGCTCCTGGTGGGCGGGCCCTGGGTGCTGGCCGGCCTGGGCGGCGTTGTGGCGGTGCGGGCGCTTCGGCGGGCAGCGGGAGCGCGGAGATGACGCAGGCCACCTCGGGCAGGGCGTCCTTCACCACTGTGGCCGAGGGCGTCCACTGCGTCTCCGAGGCCTTCGTCAACTTCTACCTCGTGGAGAGCCCCGACGGGCTGACCCTGGTGGACTCCGGGCTGCCGGCCATGTGGAAGACGCTGGAGGGATCGGTCCGGTCTTTGGGGCACGCGGTAGGCGATATTAAGGCCGTGGTCCTCACCCACGCCCACTTTGACCATCTGGGGCTGGCGCACCGGCTGCACACGCAGTTCAGGATCCCGGTCTGGGTCCACGGCGGCGACTCCTTCATCGCCCGCCACCCCTACCGCTACCAGCACGAGAAGTCCCGCTTCGTCTTTGCGCTGGCCCACCCCGGCGGCCTGCCCGTCCTGGCCAGCATGACCAAGGCCGGGGCGTTGCGGGTCAAGGGCGTGGACGACCTGACCCTGTTTCCAGCCGAACTTGGCATCCTGCCGGTGCCGGGACACCCCGAGGTGGTGTTCTCCCCCGGCCACACTGCCGGGCACTGCGGGCTGTACCTGAGGGACCGGGATGTGCTGTTCAGCGGCGACGCCCTGGTAACGCTGGACCCGTATACCGGACGCACGGGGCCGCGGATCGTGGCAGGGGCTGCCACCATGGACAGCCGGCAGAACCTGGAAACCCTGACGCCGCTGGCACGGACCGGCGCTTCCCTGGTGCTGCCCGGGCACGGCGAACCCTGGACGGCCGGCGTCGCGGAGGCAGTGGCAACAGCCCGGCGCGAGGCGTCATCCTGACGGCCGGGTGAGTTTCGACACCCTGCCGCAGAATCGACGCGCGTATTCGCTGACGCGGCCCGGATTCCGGCGCGTCGATGAATTTGCGCGTCGAAGGTGAGTCTCCGCATCGCGGTTCCTGATCCCTGGTCACAGGAAAAACACCCTGTTGAAACATTTCAGCAACCTCCGCGGGGCAAGCTGGACGTACGGGGACACTACTGCAGGAGGCACCGCATTATGGAGGCACAAAAAGTACTGACGGCCCAGCTCCGCATCGGCGACCAGATCGAGGCGTGGCACAACGGCAAGCTCTTCCACCGGGGGCGGGTCACCGACGTCGTACCCGCCCTGGAACTGTTCTGGATCCTGGACGCGAGGACCGGCACGCGGAAGCTGCTCGATCCGGAGGCGCTGGAGATCCGGCACGTCGAGGCTCCGGTGGCGCCGCTGGCTACGGCCTGAAGGCCGACGTCCACTGGGGCGCTGATTCGGGGGCAGTGTCCGGGGCCGTGCATAGAATGAGTTTCATGCGGAACCACCGCGGAAGTCCGGGCGTCACATGCCCGCAACCACGAAGGAGCACACCGTGATTGGATTCATTGTTGCCGGCCTGATCATCGGCGCGCTTGCCCGCCTCATCAAGCCGGGCAAACAAAACCTAAGCCTGCTCGCCACCTTGCTGCTGGGGCTTGTCGGCTCGGTCATCGGCGGAGTGGTGGCTTCACTCCTGGGCACCGGCAACATCTTCGAACTGAACTTCCTGGGGTTCATCGTGGCTGTCATCGCCTCGGTGCTCCTGGTGGGCACCGCGGAGGCAGTCGTCGGGCGCCGCTCAGTACGCCGCTAGGGAAAGTACCCCGTTATGAAGTCAGGGCGGGGTCACTTACAGCCCATCTGAGCACTACTGATGGGCCGTAAGTGACCCCGCGTTAGCTTTAGCCCCGGTCCTGGTAAACGTCCGGGACGCCGTCGTGGTCCGCGTCCACTTGCTCGGCCTCCTCGGCCGCGCGGTACTGGCGGTTTCTGGTCAGGAGCACGGCCGTGGCCAGCAGCGCCGCCAGCAATGAGGCGGTCAGGATTCCCACCTTGGCGTGGTCATCCTGCAGGGTGCCCTGGCCGAAACTCAGCTCGGCCACCAGCAGCGACACCGTGAAGCCGATGCCCGCCAGCAGTGCCACACCGAAAACGTCGATCCATTTGAATGAGTCGTCCAGCCGCGCCCTGCTGGTTTTGGTCAGCAGCCAGGTGGTACCCATAATGCCGATCGGCTTGCCGAGGACAAGGGCAACGATGATGCCCAAAGCCACCGGGTCGGCAAGGGCGGAGGCGAACCCGTTCAAGCCGCCCACTGCCACACCGGCCGAGAAAAACGCGAAGATCGGCACCGCCAGGCCTGCGGAAATCGGCCGGAAGCGGTGCTCAAAGATTTCCGCGAGGCCCGGTCCTGCTTCCGGCCCGCCGCCTGCCTGTGAACGGATCACGGGAACGGCGAAGCCCAGCAGGACCCCTGCCACCGTGGCGTGGATGCCCGACGAGTGGACAAGTGCCCACGTAACCGCGCCGAGCGGCAGCAGGATGAACCACGCCGCCGCCGTCTTGCGGCCGAAGAAGTGGCGGTACTTGTGTGCCAGGAACGCGTAGAGGGCCAGCGGAAGCAGGGCCAGGAGCAGCGGCAGAACCTGAAGATCGCTGGAGTAGAAGAACGCGATGATGCCAATGGCGATGAGATCGTCCACCACGGCCAGGGTCAGGAGGAAGATCCGCAGGGCGCTGGGCAGGTGGGAGCCGATGATGGCCAGGACCGCCACCGCGAAGGCGATGTCCGTGGCCGTGGGGATGGCCCAGCCGCGCAGGGTCTCCGGGCTGGTGAGGTTGATCAGGGCGTAAATGATGGCCGGGGCGGCCACCCCTCCAGCGGCCGCGGCCACCGGAACGATCGACTTGTCCAGCTGCCGCAGGTCCCCCGCCACGAATTCCCGTTTGAGCTCCAGGCCCACGAGGAAAAAGAAGATGGCCAACAGCCCGTCGGCCGCCCAGGCACCGAGGCTGAGGTCAAGGTGCCACGGCTCGTAGCCAATTTTGTAATCCCGCAAGGCGAAGTAACTGTCCGCGGCAGGTGAGTTGGCCCAGACCAGTGCGATAAGCGCCGCGGAAACCAGCAGCGCTCCGCCCACGGTCTCTTTGCGCAGCAGCTCCCCGATCCGCAGCGCTTCGGCATAGCTGCCCCGTCCGAAGATGGTGGAGCGGGTTGGGGCTGGGGGCGTCTGGCTCATGAAGTCCTCAAATTCGGGGTCGGCAAAACTATGCCGACCAGACTTCCCGGCGCACCTTCGATCCATCCTACAGGGCTGGTTCCGGGACACCCGGAGCGGGCAGCATGCGGGATCTCCACAAACGGGGTTGGCTTGTGGCGGGGTTCACTTTTTTCCCATCCGTAACAGGAGCAGCCGCGAAGTACCTATGTCCCTCACCTGGGATGACATCGTCACTTGTATGAGGAGACTATTTTTGATGAACAAGACACTCCGCTTTATGGCTGTTCCCACCCTCGCTCTGGGCGGCCTGGCCCTCACCGGCTCCCCTGTCATGGCCCACGACGGCGCCCACCACTACCAGTCCACCCTGGCCCAGCTCAACGGCAGCGCCGGCTCAGGCACCATCACCGTTGATGTCACGGGCAACCAGGCTCACGTGGTCCTGAACGTTTCGGGCATGCCGGCTACGTTCATGGACGCACCGTATCCCCACGTCCAGCACATCCATGGCGGAGCCCAGGGCGTCTGCCCGGACCCTTCAGCGGATAAGGACGGCGACCAGGTCATTTCCACCACTGAAGGCGCCCCGTCCTACGGCGGCATCGTCACCACCCTTTCCACCAGCGGTGACACCAGCCCCGCAGCAGGCCTTGACCTCAAGGTCGGCGGCCAAGGTGCTGCCTACACCGTTGACCGCACGTTCGAACTGAACGCCGAAACCAAGGCGGCCCTGGAAGCGGGCACCGCAGTGGTGGTTGTCCACGGCCTTGACCCCGCCACGCTCAGCGCAGCGGGTCAAGCCGCCAAGAGCGACCTGGCACCGACACTTCCGCTCGCCGCTACCTCCCCCGCATTGTGTGGAACCTTGACCCCCGGTCAGATGCAGATGCCCGCCGGTGGCGCTGACACCGGCGTCGCCACCGAAACCGGCACCGACACGGGAGCACTCGCCATCGGCAGTGGCCTCGCCCTGATCGCCCTCGCTGGCGGAGCCTACGTTGTCCGCCGCCGTTCCGTCGCTGCCGCAGCCTAAGCACCGGCCAAACGGATTACTACTGTGACAACAATGAATTCCGGCGGCCGCGGGGGCCTGCGGGCCACCACGGCCGCCGGAGTTCTGCTCCTGCTCGCCCTGGCAGGCTGCGGCACCGGAATTTCCGGAACGCCCGACGCCGGCGTCCCACCTTCGGCTTCAGCCGCAACCTCCGCGGCACCCACCACCGCCGCGACGAGCCCGGCAGGACCCGCACCAGCGGCTTCGAGCCCGGCGCCCGCCGCACCTGCCGCTTCGCAGCCTGCTGTCCTGCCCCGCTCTGAGCCGGTAACCCTTGAAATTCCGGCCATCGGCGTGCGTACCGAGCTCCTGAAGCTTGGCCTGCGGGATGACGGCACCCTCGAGGTCCCCCAGGACGATGGCAACGGCGCCCCTGCCAGCTGGTACAACGGTTCACCCACCCCCGGCGAACGCGGCCCGTCGGTCATGCTGGGCCACGTTAACTCACCCAACAGACAGGGCGGCGTTTTCGCCGATCTCCGAAAGCTACGTCCAGGCACCGAGATCAACGTGTCGCGAACCGACGGCAGCACGGCCGTGTTCACCGTTGACCGCGGCGAGCTTTACGGCAAAGACAGTTTCCCCACCCTCGAGGTCTATGGAAACACTGCCGGTTCTGAACTTCGGCTCATAACCTGCGACGGCTACGATCCCGCCACAGGCCTCTTCGACGACAACTACGTGATCTACGCCAAACTCAAAGCCTGACCCGGGAACCGCGAACATAACTACCGGCCGCAAACCCTCACCGGGAACGGCCAGGACGGAAAAGCGATGAAAAACCGCGCACCACTTCTGGCGACGTTGACACTCTCGTGCCTTCTGCTCTCGGGCTGCGCCGCGGCGGCGGGGTCCGTGGGAGCGGTTCCCGCACCGGCGTCGGACGCTTCTTCATCACGTAGCACGCCGGCGTCGGCCGGGCACAGCGGCGGGCATCACAACTCCGGCACCTCCTCCCCCCGCGCCTCCGCGGACGGGCCGAGCGAAGCCGCCCAAATGGTGTGCGGGGACCAGCCGATGGACAGGCTCGCCTCAATCCTCGATCTGGAGCAGGATCCCCACACGGTGAACAGCTGGGCCGACAGCACGTTCACCTGCATTTACCACTTGGATGAAGGGGCGCTGGAAATCTCCGTCCGGGAAGCCGGGGACCAAGCGGCGGCACTGAACTACTTTGACGCCATGCAGGCGCTCGCTGGCGACGCGAAACCCATCGAGGGCCTGGCGAACTTGGGGTTTCCTGCCTATGAGACGGCGGACGGGCAGGTAGTGTTCCAGAAGGACAACTTCGTGCTGCAGGTGGACGCCTCAGACCTGCCCCAGGCCTTGGGTCCGGACGCCATCACCCGGAACGCCCTGGCCTACCAGCTGTCCACCACGATCCTGGCGTGCTGGGTGGAGCATCATTAGGCTTGTCCGCTCAGCCTGCCCGCCGCCGGGTGCTTCCCGGCGGCCTGCTGTCGTGGGCTATGGCTTTGACGGCGGCGTCAAGGTAGCCGCCGGACGCTGACGAGTTTGCCAGCTGCACCAGCTCGGCTGCTACCACCACCAGCTTGACGTTGCGGTGACTGCTGGTGCTCACCAGCACCCTAAACGCGTCCTCCGAGCCCAGGTTCAGCTGGCCCATCAGGATGCCCCGCGCCTGGTCGATGACGCTGCGGGTGGAGGTAGCGCCCGCCACCGCTTCCCGGGTTCTCTCCTCGGTTTCGCGCTGGAGCGTGGACGTGAGGTCAATCATCACGCCTTCCAGGGCGGTGACCTTTCCGGCATCGTCCACAATGGCCTCGCCGGACGTCAACACCCGGCGGGTCCGGCCGCGGGAGTCGATGATCCGGTGGTACATGCAGAAGTAGCCGCCGGCTTGGGACACCTGCGCCACAATTTCCTCGCATCTGGGCCGGTCCTCCGGGTGCTTGTGCGAGAACAGCAACTCCACGGTGGGCACCACCTCGCCGCGCTCATACCCGTGCAGCTGGAACATGCCGTCCGACCACTGGACCTTCCAGCCGTCCAGATCCACGTGGAACGTGCCCGCCACGCACTGGTTGTCCCCCAAGGCACTTGAGTACGTGTAGGGGCCGCTCAGTTCAGCCACAGAGCCACCTCCGGTCTATCTTCCAGCCCTGCCCCAGCGCGGGCGCGGGCGTCTTTGCCCTTAACACCAGTATGTCGTTGTTATCGCACGGCGGATAGGCCGGGCGCCCTTGTGCTGTACGCGGGCAGGGCGGGTGGTGCCGACTCTTGACAGCTATACCCCCTGGGGGTATATTTTCGGTGTTGTCAGTGAAGTGGTATGTCCCGGCCGGTGCCCCCACCGGCTTTCACAGCCGTTCAACCCCAGCGCCCATGGACCTTCGCCAAGGAATGGAAACTGACATGATGCTCTCCCGCGTTTCTCATCACCACACGCGCCATCACGACGACGACGGCCCCCCAGGTGCCACCCGCACCAAGGCGGGGGCTGCTTCACCCGCCCACATCCATCACGACGACCACGCCGTCCACACCCACGGGCAGCACGCCGGACACAGCACGTCCATGTTCAGGAACAGGTTCTGGCTCACACTGGCGCTGTCTGCTCCCGTGGTCTACTTCAGCCCCATGGTGGGCCACATCCTCGGTTACATGGCCCCGATATTCCCGGGCTCAACCTGGATCCCGCCCGTCCTGGGCACGGTGATTTTCCTCTACGGCGGCCAGCCGTTCCTCAAGGGCGGGCTGCAGGAGCTGAAGGACCGGCGGCCGGGGATGATGCTCCTGATCGCCATGGCCATCACCGTCGCGTTCGTGGCTTCCTGGGTCACCAGCCTCGGACTGGGCGGCTTCGACCTGGACTTCTGGTGGGAGCTGGCCCTCCTGGTGGCCATCATGCTGCTGGGCCACTGGATCGAGATGCGGGCACTGGGTTCCGCCCAGGGCGCCCTCGACGCCCTCGCCGCCCTGCTGCCCGATGAAGCCGAACGCATCACGGACGGCGGCACTGAGACTGT
The DNA here is from genome assembly GCF_042879835.1 of Pseudarthrobacter sp. NPDC058329. NCBI lineage: Bacteria > Bacillati > Actinomycetota > Actinomycetes > Micrococcales > Micrococcaceae > Pseudarthrobacter > Pseudarthrobacter sp. NPDC058329. The sequence continues at coordinate 105,537 of NZ_JBHVZR010000006.1, read as the reverse complement.
TTCCGTCGCGGAACTCCGGCCCGCCGACCTGGTCCTGGTGCGCTCCGGTGCCCGCATGCCCGCCGACGGAACCGTGGTGGAAGGACAGGCCGAGTTCGATGAGTCCATGATTACGGGCGAATCCAAGACGGTGGCCCGTGGTCCCGGCGATGCGGTGGTGGCTGGAACTGTAGCAACGGACAACAGCGTGCGGGTCCGGGTTGACGCTGTGGGCGAGGGCACCGCGCTGGCCGGAATCCAGCGGCTGGTGGCCGAGGCGCAGGCATCGTCGTCGCGCGCCCAGGCCCTGGCCGACCGCGCCGCCGCCTTCCTGTTCTACTTCGCGGCCGGCGCCGGCGTGCTCACCTTCATCGTGTGGACGCTGCTGGGCAGCATCCCGGAAGCAGTGACCCGCACCGTGACCGTCCTGGTGATCGCCTGCCCGCACGCCCTGGGCCTGGCCATTCCGCTGGTCATCGCCATCTCCACGGAACAGGCCGCCCGCGCCGGGGTCCTGCTCAAGAACCGGATGGCTTTGGAGCGGATGCGCACGGTTGACGTGGTCCTCTTCGACAAGACCGGCACCCTCACCACCGGCGAACCGGAGCTGACGGACCTGGCGGCTGCTCCGGGCATTGAGGCCGATGCGCTGCTGGCCCTGGCCGCCGCCGTCGAGTCGGACAGCGAGCACCCCGTGGCGCGGGCCATTGTCCGCGCGGCCCGGGAGCGGAAGCTGGCCCTGCCCGCGGTGGCCCAATTCGCGTCGCTCACTGGCCGTGGCGTGCGCGCCTCCGTGGACGGCCGCAGGGTGCACGTCGGCGGGCCCGCGCTCCTGAGTGAGCTGGCCGCCGTCGTACCTCCTGCCCTGGCGGCCACGACGCGCGGGTGGATGGACCGCGGCGCCGCTGTCCTTCATGTCATTGACGACGGCGGCAGAGTCCTTGGGGCGGTCAGCCTGGAGGACGCGGTGCGGGCTGAGTCCCGGCAGGCGGTGGGAGCCCTGCAGCAGCGCGGTGTCAAGGTGGCCATGGTCACCGGCGACGCCCGGCAGGTGGCCCAGGCCGTGGCTGCAGACCTGGACATCGACGAGGTGTTCGCGGAGGTCCTGCCCGCGGACAAGGACAAGAAAGTGGCTGAGCTGCAGGCACGCGGCCTGAAAGTGGCCATGGTGGGCGACGGCGTCAACGATTCCCCTGCCCTGGCCCGTGCTGAAGTGGGCATCGCGATCGGCGCGGGCACGGACGTTGCTATGGAATCGGCCGGTGTAGTGCTCGCCGGAAACGACCCGCGCGCGGTGCTCTCGATGGTAGACCTGTCGCGGGCGAGTTACCGCAAGATGTGGCAGAACCTCGTTTGGGCAACGGGCTACAACATCGTGTCCGTGCCGCTGGCGGCGGGCGTCCTGGCTTTCGCCGGGGTGGTGCTCTCTCCGGCCGCCGGCGCGGTGCTGATGTCCGCATCCACAGTCGTGGTGGCCTTGAACGCCCAGCTGCTGCGGCGGCTGCGCCTCAACCCCGATGCGTACGGCCTGACATGACCATCTCTCACTTTCTGCCGCCGAAACCCCAACGCTCCATCACTACCCGCCGCCCACACCCCAACGCTCTTGCAGATCCAGCAGAAGGACATCCCCATGAAGATCAGTAGCTTCGCCGTCGCCGCGGCCCTCGCCGCTTCTTTTGGGCTTACGGGCTGTGCATCCGGTTCAGATACTTCGGGCACCAGCACGCATGGCCCCAACCACGTCAGCCCCAGCGCGATGTCCAGCATGATGCCGGACGCGGCAGCAGACCATAACCAGGCCGACATCATGTTCGCCCAGATGATGATTCCGCACCACGCACAGGCCGTGGAGATGGGAGACATCATTCTGGCCAAGCCGGACATCCCCGCGGAGGCCACGGCCCTGGCCACCAGAATCAAGGGCGCGCAGGCACCGGAAATCGCAACCATGAGCGGGTGGCTCACGAGCTGGAAGGTGCCCATTATGCCGGACCATTCCGGCCACGGCATGTCGGGCATGGTTGACACCGAAGGCATCGACAAACTCAATGCCGCCCAGGGCGCCGAGGCCGCAAAGCTCTTTATGGAGCAGATGATCCGGCATCACGAAGGCGCCATCGACATGGCCCGGCAGGAGATCGGAGCAGGCAAGCATGCCGACGCGGTTCAGCTGGCACGGGATATCGTCACGGCCCAGGAAGCGGAGATCGCCGAGATGAACCACCTGTTGACCGGTTTCTAGCCCCCCCTCCCCCAGACCCTCTTTCATTTAATGCAAAGAATCGGCAGATGCTCTCTCACTTTTCTTACGAAAGTGAGAGAGCATCTGCGTGTAAACCGCATCAAGTGAGAGAGCGTCCCTTGGGATGCGGGATGGTGCGTCAGGTGCCGCGCCTAGTGTTTGTGTTCGGGGCGGTTGACGTGTTCCGGGAGGATTCCTATCCCAACGAACCGGGCTGTGATCGGGCGGAGCACCGGCGAGGCTGCCCGCAGCAGCACCACGAGCCACCGTGGCGCGACGCGGTTGCCGGTGGTTGCCCTGAGGAGCACCCTGTGTCCGTTGCGCTGAAGCCGCTGCATAATCTTCACCGGCTTCTCGCGCCGCCGCTGCACACGGGCCAGCTTCTCAGTCGGTGCGGTGCCGGTGGCCAGGTCTTCCGCGATGGCGTTGGCCAGTGCGACGGCGTCTTGGATGGCGAAGTTGACGCCGACACCGAACATCGGGGACATCGCGTGGGCCGCGTCCCCGATCGCAATGAACCCCGGACGGTGCCAGCGCCGAAGCCGGTTGATCTGGACTGACAGGAGCTTGACCTGGTCCCAGTCTGTGAGGGTGCCGACCACCGGGCGCAGGAAGGGCGCTGCGGCGGTGATCCTGGTTTGAAGAGCTCCCACCTCCGAAGCCCGAAGCTCGTCGAAGCCGCCTTTCTTGATAACCATGCCGGACTGATACCTGTCGCCACGGTCAATCGTGAGGACCATCCCCTGCGCGGATATGTATCCCAGGGTTACCGGCGGAGGATTGGGCGGCTTGGGAAGGTTGAACCACAGTACGTCGATGGGCACGCCGAACCCCTCGGGAGTCAGCCCGGCAGCGGCGCGCAGGGTAGAGCTGCGTCCGTCGGCAGCGACGGTGAGGGGCGCTCGGATCTCCAGGCCGCCGTCGGACGTTCTGGCTTGAACGCCGCACACCTTGTCATTCTCGATGAGGAGGCCGCTTGCCTCGGTGAGCATGCGCAGCTCGAAGTTGGGAAACGCCGCCGTCTCGCGTGCGAGAAAATTCAGGAAGTCCCACTGCGGTGCGAGGACGAGGAAGTTGTCAGGGGCAGGAAGCGAGCCGAAGTCGACGAAGGTGATGCGCTGCCCGTCGACCACTGCGTCCAGGGTGGACAACCGCGTCAACGGCAGCTCGAGGAACTTTTCCCGCAGCCCGAGCTCGCCCAGCAGGGTGACGGTGGAGGGATGCACGGTGTCGCCGCGGAAGTCGCGCAGGAAGTCCCCGTGTTTCTCCAGCACGGTGACCCGCAGGCCGCGCCGGGCGAGAAGGTACCCGAGCACCATGCCTGCAGGGCCGCCGCCGGCAATGACGCAGTCGCGTTCGATAAAGCTTTTCACAGTCATATCATCGTGCCCCTTTGTGGAAGGTGATAGAGCGTCGCCGGAAAACCCGCAGTATGTGAGAGAGCGTCGCCGGAAAACCGACATTAAGTGAGAGAGGATCCCCGGGGACCTGCGAAAGGTGAGAGAGCGTCGGGGTGGGGCGGCCGGCGTCGGGCCGTTGCGTGTTAAGTTGAAAAGCACGGACGCACCGGCTGGAAAGAGAAATCTCCCTTGGACTCACCCGCACCAGTAAGAATCCTGACTGTCTGCACGGGCAACATCTGCCGGTCCCCCGTGGCCGAACGGCTGCTGCAGGCGGGGCTCAACCAGGTACTGCCGGGCGGTTTCGTGGTGGCCAGCGCCGGGACCCGGGCCATGGTGGGCGACCCCATGCAGCCAATTTCCGCCGACATCGTGAGCACGTTCGGCGGTGACCCCGGGAACTTTGCCGCCCGCCAGCTGACGCCAAAGATCCTGCGCGGCGTGGACCTGGTGCTCACCATGACCTCCGGGCACCGCGGCGAAGTCCTGCAACTGGATGCGTCCCTCCTCAAGCGGACGTTCACCATCCGCGAGTTCGCCCGGATGCTTGACGTTTTGGACGAGCGTGCTGCTGCTTCCGAGGGGGAACCAGTGCCGGGAACGTCCGACGGCGGCAATCCGCTGGCAGCCAATCACGCCTTCTGGCGGGGCTTGCCGGCGCGCGCGGCGGCAGTGCGGCACCTGTCGCTGCCTGCGGACTCGTCCGAGAACGACATCATCGACCCCTACCGCCGGGCCCCTGAGGTGTACCGGCAAATGGAAGACGAACTCGCGCCCGCGATCGTGTCCATCCTGCGCCACGCACGGCTCAACGCCCCTGTCGCCGGGACGCGTGCGGGGTCTGTGTAGCCTTCGGCAAGCCCCGGCATCTCACCGCCGGGTTCACGACGGCGCCCTGTCTCACCTGCGGGTCCGTCGTGCCCGCCGGACCCGCACGCCGTCGAAATCAGCCCGCAGATGACAGTTTGGATACGTCCCTAGCCAGGGAGGCCCCGGCGGGCGGACACTGATCCCACCATCCCCACAATGAGGTGAGGCACCATGAGCACGCCAGGCGGTTCTGAACCCGGTCCAAACCCCGCCGGCCCCCACCCGCACGGTCTTGGCTGGGTGGCACACGGGCGGCGGCGCTGGATTGCGGCACTGCTGGCACTGGTCTTAGTGGCAGTAGGCGTCGTCACCGTCTTCAGCCTCAACCGCGCGGGCACCGAGGCCCAGCCCGCCGCAACACAAAGCCAAACCCCCTCGCCCACACCAACGGAGACACCTTCCGAAACGCCGGCGCCGGCACCGCCTCCCCCACCTCCCCCACCGCCGCCTCCACCCATTCCGGAGCACCCTTCCGTTGCCATGAACGTGCTGGTGATTGGCAGCGACATGCGCGGCATCGCCAAGGACGCAGCAGCCCATACGGCGGCAACCGGCCAGCCCATGGACCACCGCTCGGACGTCCTGATGCTGGTCCACGTCCCGGCCGACCGCCGGACCCTGTACCTCGTATCCATGAACAGGGACATGTGGGTGGACATCCCCGGTTTTGGTGGAGGAAAAATCAACGCTGGGCTCCAGTACGGCGGCATCGACATGACCACCCACACCGTGCAGCAGCTGTTCGGGATCACCATCGACCACACCCTGATGCTGGACTTCGGCGGTCTGAAGCTGATGGTGGACGGGCTCGGCGGCATCGACGTCAACGTCCCGGTCCCGTTCCAGTCCACACACGATACGGGACATGTCTTCGGGCCGGGCGTGAACCATCTGGACGGCCAGGCGGCGCTGGAGTTCTCCCGGGAGCGGTATGCATTCGTCGACGGCGACTTCCAGCGGGTGCGCAACCAGCAGGTCCTGCTCCGCGCCGTCCTTGGCCGCCTCACTGCCGGCGGTGCACTGAACGACGTGACGGCGGTCCGGAGCCTGGTGGAATTCGCGTCCTGCTGCCTCACCGTGGACAAGGGCTTCGACCCCGTGCAGGCCGCCATACTCGCCTACAGCCTGCGCAACCTTGATGCGAACGCCATCGGCACCATGACCCTGCCCACGGCCGGGAGCGGATTCATCGCCGGGCAGTCCGTGCTGTTCCCGGACTACGGCGCCATTGCCGCCGTGGGGGCGGCCCTGCGGGAAGGGCGGATTGGGGAGTTCGCGGTGCCGTAGGCGGGCGGACTGCGGGTCCGAGACACACGAAGTTTCGTCGACGCGGAAATTCCCTGGCGCTCCGGTTATACGGGCGCGCCACGGAATATGCGCTTCGTCATGGGATGCGGGTGTCGGAAAGCGGCAACGACCACTGAGCGACCCGGTGTTCAGCCCGGGCTTACCCTTCGTTCATCGGAAGGAAACAGTCCGTGCGCCGGATGCGGAAAAGCTGGCATCATGACTGACATTTCGCGCCGCACCATCGTCAAAGGTTCCGTCCTCGCCGCCGCACTGGCCGCCACGCCCGCAGCCGCGCAGGCCACCGCCGGCCGCGCGCCCGCCGGTGTTGCCCTGGTCCGGAACCGGCTCACCCTTCCCAGCGGCATCGCCACCGGCGACGTCACCTCCGACTCGGCCGTGCTGTGGTCCCGCGCTTCGGGCGCCGGGCGGATGACGGCGGCGCTGCGGGCGGTGGACGACGGCGGCGAGGTCCTGCGCGGCCGTGGAGCCTTCGAGCGTGTCATGCGAGGCCCCCGGGCCACCCAGGCTTCCGACTTCACGGCCAAGATCCATGCCGGAAACCTGCCGTCCAACACCCGCTTTGCGCTGGAGATCAGCTTCGAGGACGACGGCGGCGCGACCGGTGAGACGGTCCGCGGCACCTTCCGCACGGCCCCCGACGCCGGGACGGTCAACGGCAAGGGCCGCACTGGTGGGACGAGCAACGGAGGTCAGGTGCCGGCGTCGTCCGCCCAAAGTTTTGTGTGGACCGGTGACACCGCCGGGCAGGGCTGGGGCATCAACGAGGAAATCGGCGGAATGCGCGGCTACCGGGCCATGCACCAGACCCGGCCGGACTTTTTTATCCACTCCGGCGACACCGTGTACGCGGACGGTCCGCTAACCGAGACTGTGGTGGAAAAGGACGGCCAGGTGTGGCGGAACGTGGTGACCGAGGAGGTATCCAAGGTGGCGGAGACCCTCACCGAATACCGCGGCCGGCACCGCTACAACATGTTGGACGCGAACATGCGGGCCATGTTCGCGGACGTGCCCGTGATCGCAAACTGGGACGACCACGAGACCACCAACAACTGGTACCCCGGCGAAATCCTGGACGATCCCCGCTACACCGTCCGCGACGTCAACACGCTTGCGGCGCGCGGCCGGCAGGCATGGCAGGAGAACATGCCGATCGCCGACTCGTCAGCGCTGTGGCGCCCGGGGACATTCGACGACGCCGGCCAGTACCAGCCCGCGCGCATCTACCGGAAGATCAGCCGCGGCCCGCAGCTGGACATCTTCTGCCTGGACATGCGCACCTTCAAGTCCCCCAACACGGACGGCAAGGAGGCCTACGCCACGTCCATCCTTGGCCAGGAGCAGGTGGACTGGCTGATCCGCGAGGTCTCCCGGTCCAAGGCCACGTGGAAGGTCATCGCCGCCGACCTTCCGCTGGGCATCATCGTGCCCGACGGTGCCGTGAACCAGGAGAGCCTGGCAAACCGCGACGCCGGCGCACCGCTGGGCCGGGAACTGGAGATCGCCGGGGTACTCAGCGCGTTCAAGCGCAACCGGGTTAAGAACGTGGTGTGGCTGACCGCCGACGTGCACTACTGCGCCGCGCACCACTACTCCCCCGAGCGTGCCGCCTTCACCGACTTCGACCCGTTCTGGGAATTCGTGGCCGGGCCGATCGCCGCAGGATCCTTCGGACCCAACGCGATGGACGGCACCTTCGGCCCCGAGGTGGTCTTCTCCAAGGCGGGACGTTTCCCCGGAGAGTCACCGCGCGACGGCGAAAACCAGTTTTTTGGGCACGTCCAGCTGGGGGAAGACAACAGTTTCACCGCCAGCCTGCGGAACGCGAACGGCGGCACCGTGTTCTCGACGGTGCTGACGCCGGAACGTTAGGGGTGGCAACGCGGGGTCACTTCCAGCCCAATTACTGGGGGTTATTGGGCGTTAAGTGACCCCGTGTTGCTGGGCGGCACGCCGTGCCTTCCGTATGCGTCCGTTTAGTTTTCACTGCCCATGGGTACGCCGCTGGTAATGTTCCTGCATTCGGCAAGGCACACGGACGGGGTGATTCTTTGTGAAAGAGGACGGACTGACAGAGGCTGTCCAGGAAGCCGGGGCGGTGGAGCTGATCCTGATCCGCCACGGTGAGAGCGAAGGCAATGTGGCGGCCACGGATGCGCGGCTGGCCGGCGCCGAGATCATCGAGGTACCGGCCCGGGATGCGGACGTGAACCTGTCCGGGACCGGGCAGGAGCAGGCCAAGGCCTTGGGCTCCGCGCTGGCACGGATCGCCGAGGACCTCCGCCCGGACGCGGTGGTTTCCTCACCGTACGCCCGGGCGCTCCAGACTGCCGAAATTGCTGTTGAGGCAGCAGGCTGGCCGGTGAAGATCCGCAGCGACGAACGCCTGCGTGACCGTGAACTCGGCATCCTGGACCGGCTGACTCGCCGTGGCGTCGAAAGCCGGTTCCCCGAAGAAGCCGAGCGCCGCGAGTGGCTGGGCAAGATGTACTACCGGCCGCCGGGCGGCGAGTCCTGGGCTGACGTGGCACTGCGGCTGCGGTCCGTGCTGGATGAACTGAACAACCTCAGCACCGGGCACCGGGTGATGCTGGTCTGCCACGACGCCGTGATCCTGCTGTTCCGGTACGTGCTGGAAGGCATGAACGAGGCCGAGCTCCTGGACCTGGCCGCGGGCACGTCCGTTTTGAATGCCTCACTTACCCGGTATGTACGGCCGTCCGGGGAGGGGCCGTGGACTCTGGAGAGCTTCAACGTGGCGGACCACCTCACCGAGCATGGTGTGACTGTCACCGAACACGCGGGAGACGCCAGTGTCCACCCGAAGTGATTCCGTGGCCACCGCCGGAACGGCCACTGCTTCGCCGACCCTGGTGACGCCGTCGCTGCTCCGCGATTGGCCGCTGCCGGCGCCGGGCGCGGACAAGTACTCCCGCGGCTCGGTACTGGTGATCGGCGGCGCGCGGGCCACACCCGGTGCGGCACTGCTGGCCGGTACCGCCGCGTTGCGGGCCGGCGCAGGAAAGCTCACCCTTGCCGTCGCGGAGTCGGCCGCGCTGCAGCTGGGGGTGGCGCTGCCAGAATGCGGGGCCACGGGGCTGCCGGAAACTGCGAAGGGATCGGTGACCGGTGAGGGCCTGGACAGGATTTCTTCAGACCTCAACAATGCGGACGTGATCCTGGTTGGGCCGGGGCTGGATGATCTGGAGCTCGCGGAGGAACTGCTGCGGGCGCTGCTGGAGCGGGAAGCCGGCACTGGCGGCTCAGGCTCCCGGGGTTCGGGCCCTAGTGATTCGGGTTCTGGTGACGGAACCGCGGACGGTGGTCCCGTCGTCGTACTTGACGCCTATGCCCTGGGGGCCGTGGTGAAGATGGCGGACCGGCTGGAGCCGTGGAAGGGGCGGCTGATCCTGACGCCGAACCCCAAGGAGGCCGCTATCCTGCTGGGCCGCGACGTGGAGGACCTGGCGGCCGATATCGCCGAGATCGCCGACACGTACCAGGCGGTGGTGAGCTGCCAGGGCTTCATCGCGCGGCCTGCCGGCGGGGACGCTCCGGAGGAGTCCGAACTCTGGAAGATGACCACCGGCTATGGCGGACTGGGGACCTCCGGCAGCGGGGACGTCCTGGCCGGGGCGATCGCGGGCCTCCGCGCCCGGGGAACCACCAGCGCGCAGGCCGCATGCTGGGGAACCCATCTCCATGCCGCGGCAGCAGACCGGCTTGCCAGCCGGTTGGGCCCCCTTGGGTTCCTGGCCCGTGAACTGGCTGACGAACTTCCCGCCCTGATGCTGGAGCTCAATACCTAGGGCTTGACGCAACGCGGGGTCACTTCCGGCCCGTTTTATGCGGTTTTGAGGGCCATAAGTGACCCCGCGTTGTCCGGCTTGAGGCCCCGGCGTGGGATGGCCCCCGGCCAAAGCCGGGGGCCACCGTACCGGGAAGTTCAGGCCTACTCTGCCGATGCGCGTTAAGCGCTGTGGCGTGCTCAGAATGGCTATCCGCCCCAAAGGCAGTCAACAATCTTTACCCGACATCCCGATCCTGCTGGGGACTAGGCGGAAATCTCGTGCTTCGCCCCCTTGGTCTCAATCTCAATCTTACGCGGCTTGGCCTTTTCAGCGACAGGAATCCTCAGGGTCAGGACGCCGGCGTCGTACGACGCTTTCACGTTGTCGGTGTCCAGGGTTTCCCCGAGGATGAGCTGGCGGCTGAACACGCCGCGGGGCCGCTCGGAGGCAATCAACTCGGTGTCCTTGCCCGCAGGTTCCGGGCGCTCTGCCCGTACCGTCAGGACATTCCGTTCGACATCCAGGTCCACTGAGTCCGCTGAAACACCGGGCAGATCAAAGGCGACTACAAAGTCCTGGCCTTCACGCCAAGCGTCCATCGGCATCGCTGCCGGGCGCGCTGCCGTGCCGAAGACCTGCTGGGCCAGCCTGTCCAGCTCGCGGAACGGATCGGTTCGCATCAACATGGCTTCCCTCCTCGTGGGGAGACGGTCCAACACTATTTTTATTACCAGCCGATCTGTAGTGGCTGATATAGATTTTGTAGCACCGGGCCGAGAGATCTGCAAGCGGTTTTTTGGCAAGAATTTTCCAGCCGGTTTGGACGCGTGCGGGCACAAAGAAGGGGCCTTCGCATGCGCAAAGGCCCCTTCAGCGCGCGGCTATCCGATCTTGTCCCGGGTGGGATCCGGCCGGAGCGGCGCAGGACCCGGATCTGGCACGGGCAGGGGCCCTGGGGGCTCCGGCACGGGGAACGGGTTGGGCGACGGCGGACCCGGGTGGCCGGGCTGGGCGGGATCAGGGGTTGGGCCTGGCTCCGGCGGGAACGGCTCGGGCTCGTGCACTGGCGGGATGGTCATAAACTTCCCCTCTCACGCTGGGCGGATGTGCCTTAGCGTGAACAGGATACGCCTGCCGCCGGAACCCTACTAGGGCCGCCCCACCTCCCCCGACGCTCTCTCACCTCCTGCACGTTTTGGACCAACCGCCTCTCACCTCGGCAGCCCGTTGCGGCCGCAGTCCCCTTGGGCTCCTTCGTTGCCTGCCTGACGTGGGAGAGCGTTTGCGGAAAAGCGGCACAACGTGAGAGAGCGTTTGCGGAAAAGCGGCACAACGTGAGAGAGCGTTCACGGAAAAGCGGCAGAAAGTGAGAGAGCGTCGGTGGGGAGAGGGTGGGGATGGGGAGCCAGGGGGTGGAGGGGGCTCTCGTCCGGTAGCGAACGGCCGGGTTATTGTCAGGGCGGATGGATATATTTGAACCCATGACCCAGACACCGCTGCAGGACTCCGCCCGCGCTGCCGCCACCACCCCGGTCCCCCCGGTTGCCAAGAAGATTCCGTCCGAGCGCATTCACCACGGGGACACGTTCGTGGACAACTATGAGTGGCTGCGGGACAAGGAATCCGCCGAGGTAGTGGAGCACCTGAAGGCCGAAAACGCCTACCAGGAAGCGGTGACGGCGCACCAGGAACCGCTGCGCGAGGCGATCTTCCAGGAGATCAAGGGCCGCACCCAGGAGACAGACCTGTCTGTCCCCCACCGCAAGGACGGCTGGTGGTACTTCAGCCGCTCGGTGGAAGGCAAGGAGTACGGCATCCAATGCCGCGTCCGCGCGCAGAACACCGGCTCCCCCGTCGCGGACTGGACTCCCCCGGCAGTGGACCCCGGCGTCGAAATCCCGGGCGAGGAGATCCTGCTGGACGGCAATGTCGAAGCCGAAGGGAAGCCGTTCTTCTCCGTTGGCGGCACTGCTGTCACCGTGGACGGCAACCTCTATGCCTACGCCGTGGACAACGCCGGCGATGAACGCTTCACCCTGCGCATCAAGGACCTCCGGACGGGCGAACTGCTGCCGGACGTCATCGAGAACGTGTTCTACGGCGTCTCCTTCTCCCCGGACGGCACCCGCATCTTCTACACAGTGGTGGACGACTCCTGGCGCCCCTACCAGGTGAAGGCCCACACCCTGGGCACGTCCGTCACCGAGGACGTGGTGATCTACCAGGAGGACGACGTCGCCATGTGGCTGGGCTTCGAACTCTCCGCTGACCGGCGCTACCTCGTGCTGGGCATCGGCTGCTCCGAGTACAGCGAAACCCGCCTGCTCCGGTTCGATGACCCTGCCCAGGAGCTCACCACCGTCATTTCCCGGAACGAGCGTGTGCTTTACGAGGCCGAGCCGTTCCTGCTGCCCGGCCCGGACGGACTGAAGACCGAACGCATCCTGCTCACCCACAACCGCGGCGCCATCAACTCGATGGTCTCGCTCACTGACTGGGCAGAGCTTCGCAAGCCGCTCGCCGAGCAGGCGTGGGACACCGTCGTCGAACATTCCGACGACGTCCGCGTCAATGGTGCCGGCGTCACCTCCACGCACCTCGTCGCGTCCATCCGGAAGGACACCATCGAGCGGGTCCAGGTGATCGGGCTGCAGGGCCTGGGCACCGCCGCCCAGGAGGCACCGGTGGAGCCGGCGTTCGATGAAGAGCTGTACACGGCGGGTGTGGGCGGTTCGGACTACGAGGCACCGGTGATCCGGCTCGGCTATACGTCCTACTTCACGCCGTCGCGCGTTTACGACTTCGTGCTGCCCACTCCCGGGCAGCCCGAAGGCGAGCTGCTGCTCCGGAAGGAAAGCCCGGTCCTGGGCGGCTACGACGGCAACGACTACGTGGCCACCCGCGAATGGGCGACGGCGGCGGACGGCACCCGAATCCCGCTCTCCGTGCTGCGCCACAAGGGCGTCAAGCAGGATTCGACGGCGGCTGGCCTGGTGTACGGGTATGGCTCCTACGAGCTGAGCATGGACCCGGGCTTTGGCATCGCGCGGCTGTCCCTGCTGGACCGCGGTGTGGTGTTTGTGATCGCGCACGTCCGCGGCGGCGGCGAACTGGGCCGGCACTGGTACGAGAACGGTAAGAAGCTCACGAAAAAGAACACCTTTACGGATTTCGTGGCTGCCACGGACTGGCTGGCGGACTCGGGCTGGGTGGATCCGTCCCGGATCGCGGCACTGGGGGGCTCAGCCGGCGGACTGCTGATGGGCGCCGTGGCCAACATGGCGCCGGAGAAGTACACAGCGGTCGTGGCGCAGGTGCCCTTCGTGGATGCCCTCACCACCATCCTGGACCCGGAACTGCCGCTGTCCGCCCTTGAGTGGGAGGAATGGGGCAACCCCATCACGGACCCCGAGGTCTACGCCTACATGAGGTCGTACTCCCCCTACGAGAACGTGGGGCCGAAGGCGTACCCGAAGATCGCCGCGGTGACGTCCTTCAACGACACCCGCGTCCTGTACACGGAACCGGCAAAGTGGGTGCAGGAGCTGCGGAACAACACCACCGGATCCGAGCCGGTGGTGATGAAGATCGAGATGGACGGCGGCCACGGCGGCGCGTCCGGCCGCTACGTCCAGTGGCGCGAGAGGGCCTGGGACTACGCCTTCATTGCCGATTCCCTCGGTGCCACGGAGCTGCTTCCCGGCGCTGGCCTGCGAGGTTAGGGGACGGGCCCTGTATCCAAAAAAGCTAATCATGCTTACCCTTATCTGACGCAGTGCTGTCCGCTGGGAGGCAGCTCAACCCGCGCCGGAACATGAGGTGACGTGAGCATGGTTTCCCAGCACAGCGACGATCGAACAAATGGCGGCCCGCGCCTTGGAGCGGGTGCCCCCGTGCGCGTCCTTTCCCGGGCGGCCGTTGCAGCGCTCCTGGCCGGGCTCGCGGGGGTGTGGCTGCCCGGCGCCGCAGCGTACGCCTCCGGTCAGCACGACGACCGGCGGAGTGCACCCGGCGGGTGGCACGGTTCCGGCCGGTCCTGGGTTTTTCCGTTCGACCGGCCGGCTCGTCCGGACGGGGACGGCAACCAGGCCCTGGCGGTGAACACCGAAGACGGCTCAGTGGACTACAGCGTGGACTTCGCACTGGTCTGGGCCGAGGATGGCGACCCGGTACAGACAAAAAATGAGGCCTACGCGTTCGCCAGCTGCACGGGCTGCACCACGGTGGCCGTGGGATTTCAGGTGGTGCTGATTGAGGAACCCACCGATGTCATAGCCCCGGAGAACCTTTCCGCGGCCGTGAACTACAACTGCACCGAATGCACCACCTACGCGCTGGCCAACCAGCTGGTCGTGTCCCTCGGCGGCCCGTTGACTGAGGACACCATGGACCAGCTGTCAGCACTGTGGTGCGAAATCGACGACTACGGCGACGACCTTGAGGACGTCCCCCTTTCCGGGGTCCAGAACCAGCTCGAAGCCTACAAGGCACAGATCCTCACGATCATCCAAGCCGACCCGAGTGCCGCCGGGGATGGCATCGCAACGTCCAGCAAACCCGCCGCGGGGGCCTGAACAGCCTCAATACTGATTTCAAAAAAACATAATCATGCTTACTATTGTTTGGCGTCGGGCTGCCCACTGGGGGTAGACAACCCGCGCCACACTGGAGGTTTGCGTGAGCATGGAACAGGAACTGCGGCCCCTGACCGACGACGAACTGATTGCGGAGCAGGCAACGGCATTGCCGGACAAGGAAGTCGCCTCCGTCCTTGACCTGAATGCGGATCTGGACTTGGGCATCGACGCCGCGGCACCCATCGACCTGGCCGTGGCAGCCAACGCGAACGTGGCCGCGCCGATCGATGCCGCCGCCTCCGCCAACATCCTCTCCTTCGGTTCTGACGCGCAGGCGCTGGCTGACCAGGGGGTTGTGATCGAGCAGGGCATCGTGGCCGACGCGAACGCCGAGTCCACCCAGGACAGCACCATCAACCAGGGCAACGACACCGTTGACGACGGCGGTGCCGCCACTGAGGGCACCGGCACAGGTGCCGCCGGGGCCACGGCCGACGCCGGCGGCCTCCTCCCCGACGGAACGTCCACCGATGGCGTCGTGCCCGAGGACGGCCTGGGCGGCGCCCTGCCCGACGACGGTGCACTGCCCGACGTCGGCGCGCTGCCGGTGGATCCCGCCGCCGCGCTGGACGGGGACCTGCTCAACGTCAACGTGGACCTGGCCGCTGACGCGGACATCGCCGCACCCATCAACGGTGCAGTGGCGGCCAACGCGAACGTGGCCGCCCCGATCGATGCCGCCGTCGCAGCGAACATCGGTTCCATCGACAGCCAGGCCTTTGCCGTGGCTGAACAGGACGCCATCATCTCGCAGCACATCGAGGGCGAAGCCAACGCCTCTGCCGACCAGCAGTCCGACCTCGAGCAGTAAGCACAGATGACCCACACCAGCGGCGGGCCGCGCCCCCAGGCCGGCCCGCCGTCGTCCGCTGCCCCCGTTGCCGAGCACCCGCGGCAGGTTCCCGCGCGGGCGGACGGCGTCCAGCTCATCGGCAGGGCGGAGGGGTCGGGCTACCGCGAGGCGCCCTCGCTGGTCCGCCGCGCGGACGGCCAGACCCTCCAGCTGACGCCATTGCTGTATCTGGTGTTGGAGGCGGTGGACGGCGAGCGCAGCCTGGAGGACATCGCGCAGCATGCCAGTGCCGGTTCCGGCAGGCTTGTCAGCGCGGAAAATGTGCGCTCCCTGATGGACTCCCAACTGCTGCCGCTGGGCCTGCTCCGCCTCGCGGACGGGTCCCAGCCGGAGGTCCGGAAGGCCGACCCGCTGCTGGGGATGCGCTTCCGCTACACCGTGACGGATCCGGAGCGCACCCGCCGGATTACGGCACCCTTCGCGGCCTTGTTCAATCCGCTGATCGTGGTGGCGGTGGCCGCGGTGTTCCTGGCCGCGTGCTGGTGGGTGCTGATGGTGAAGGGGCTGGGATCGGCCACCCATCAAGCGTTCGAGAACCCCGTCCTGCTCCTGCTGATCTTTGCGATCACCATCCTCTCCGCCGGTTTCCACGAGTTCGGGCATGCCGCGGCTGCGCGCAGGGGCGGCGCCACGCCCGGTGCCATGGGAGCCGGGCTGTACCTCGTCTGGCCGGCGTTCTTCACCGACGTCACCGATTCCTACCGCCTGGGCCGCGGCGGCCGGCTCCGCACTGACCTCGGCGGCCTGTACTTCAACGCCATCGTGGCGGCGGCCATTATGGCGGTGTGGTGGGCCACCGGCTTCGACGCGCTGCTGCTGGTGGTGGTCACGCAGATCCTGCAGATGGTCCGGCAGCTGCTCCCCCTGGTCAGGTTCGACGGCTATCACATCCTGGCGGACGCCACCGGCGTGCCCGACCTCTTCCAGCGCATCAGGCCCGTCCTGCTGGGACTGCTGCCCTGGCGGTGGGGAAGGCCGGAGAACAAGGTCCTCAAGCCGTGGGCCCGCGCCGTGGTGACGGTATGGGTGCTGGTCACCGTGCCGTTGCTGCTGTTCAGCCTGGCCATGATGGTGCTCTCCATGCCGCGGCTGCTGGCCACGGCCTGGAGCAGCGCCGCACGGCAGCAGGGACTGCTCGCCGAAAGTCTTTCCGCGGGAGATCTGGCCGGCGGGGCGGTGCGTGTCCTGGCCATCGTGGCCGTGGCCCTTCCCATGCTGGGCATGCTGTACATCCTGCTCCGGCTGCTGAGGCAGCTGGTCACCGGGCTCTGGCAGAAAACCCGCGGCCGGGCACTCCGGCGCACCGCCGCCATGGGTGCCGTGGCGGTTCTGCTGGCCGGGCTCGCCTGGGCATGGTGGCCCGACGGCGGGACGTACCGTCCGGTGCAGCCGTACGAACGCGGCACGCTGGCGGATGCGACGACGTCGGTACTTCCGGTCGCGGACCCCGTCCTGCGGGAGGGCGGCAGCGGCAGGACGGTTGCGCTGTGGCCCGAAGGTGCCGCCAAGCCGACCCGGGAAAACCCGCAGCTGAGCATGGTGCTGGTTCCGGTGGAGGCTTCGCCGGGCGTTGGCGCTGCGTCTTCGCCTTCCAGCTCCCCCGCAGGGACCGCGGCGCCGTCCTGGGTGTTCCCGTTCGACCGGCCTGCGGCACCGGAGGAGGACGGCAACCAGGCACTTGCGGTCAACACCACCGACGGCTCGGTCACTTACAACGTGGCCTTCGCCCTCGTGTGGGCCGAGGACGGCGAACCCGTGGATACCCGGAACGAGGCCTACGCCTTTGCCAGCTGCACCGGCTGCGCCGCCGTGGCGGTGGGGTTCCAGGTGGTCCTCATCGTGGGGCAGGCGGACGTTGTGGTTCCGGAAAACCTCTCTGCCGCCGCCAACTACAACTGCGTCGAATGCCTCACCTATGCACTGGCCAGCCAGCTCGTCCTTACCCTGGACGGCCCGCTGAGCGGCGCCGGCGTGGAGCAACTGACGGCGTTGTGGGCCGAGATTGCCGAGTACGGCCGGAACATCCGGAACGTGCCGCTCTCAGACATTCAAGCCAGGCTTGCCGCCTTCAAGGAACAGATCACGGCCATTATCAGGGCCGATCCGAGTGCCACAAAAGCAGCCGCAACGCCCGCGCCCGCGGCTTCACCCCCGGCGACCGTGCCAGCCGGCGCACCCACCGGCGAACCCGCGGGAACCACGGGAACCGCGGCGCCCGGGGGCACCAACGCAACGGCGCCCGCCGCACCTGCTCCGGCAGGGACGGGGGCTGCAACCGCCCCGGCGACGCAACCCGCCCCCGGTGACGCGCCGGCGTCGTACGCACCCGTTGAGACGCCGGTCCCAACGGCGGATACTGGGGGCACGGCCCCCGCCGTGGAACCCGTAACCACCACAAGCCCCCGCTAGGAGAACAAATGTCGTTGAGCAAGGGAACGTCCGTGGAATGGAACACGCCGCAGGGCAAGACGCACGGCAAGATTGTGGAGAAGAAAACCAGCGACTTCGAGCTGGACGGCCATACACACCGCGCCAGCAAGGATGAGCCCCAGTACGTGGTGGAATCGGCGAAGACCGGCGCGCGGGCCGCACACAAGGCCTCCGCCCTGACGGAAAAGAAGTAGCACGGTGGCCGCACAGCACGAGGTTGTTATCATCGGCGGCGGCAACGCCGGGATCTCGCTGGCCGCCCGGCTGGAACGCTACGGCGTCAAGGACGTGGCCGTCATAGAGCCCCGGGACCACCACTTCTACCAGCCACTGTTCTCACACATTGCCGGGGGCAGGGCCGCTGCCAAGGAAGCCGTCCGGCCGCAGGAACCCCTGATTCCGAAGGGTGTGACGTGGATCCGTGACTCGGCTGCGGACGTGGATACGGACTCGAACACCGTCACGTTGGTGTCCGGCGGCACCGTGGCGTACGGCCAGCTGGTGGTGTGCCCCGGCCTGCAGTACGACTGGGACGATGTGCCAGGCCTGGCGGCGGCTGTCCATTCGCCCCACGGCGCCTCGCACTATGAGTTCGAGCTGGCGCCGAAGGCGTGGACGCTGCTGAGCGGGCTGACGGCCGGCACCGCCGTGTTCACCATGCCCGCCGGGCCCATCAAGTGCGGCGGCGCCGCCCAAAAGCCGATGTACCTTGCCTGCGACTACTGGAGAGAACAGGGCGTGCTGGACAAGATCCGGGTGGTGATGGTCCAGCCTTACCCGACGGTGTTTGGTGTGGCGGAGGTGGACCGGGAGCTGGACCGCAAGATCGCGGAGTACGGCATTGAACTGCGGACCAACAGCGAACTGGTGTCCGTCGATGCCGCGGGCCAAAAAGCCACCATCCGGGACCTTGTGTCCGGCACGGAGGAAAACCTGCACTACGACGTCCTCAACGCCGTCCCGCCGCAGTCCGCCCCGGACTGGCTGAAGGCAACCAACCTGCCAGCCCCGGATGATGCCGGCGGCTTTGTGGAAGTGGACCGGCAGACCCTCCGGCACATCCGGTTCCAGAACGTCTGGTCCCTCGGCGACGCCGCCGGGACCACCAACTCCAAATCCGGCGGCGCCCTGCGGAAGCAGACAAAGGTGCTGGCCCAAAACCTGGTGGCTGCGCGGAAGGGAAAGGCGCTGCCGGCCAAGTACAACGGCTACTCTGTCTGCCCGTTCACGGTCTCGCGCAACACGGTGGTGTTTGCCGAGTTCGATGACAGGTACCGCCCCCTGCCCACCATCCCACGCGTCCCCACGTGGAACGAGAGCAAGCTGTCCTGGGTGGTGGACCGGGACATGTTCCCCCAGGTGTACTGGAACCTGATCCTCAAGGGGCGGGCGTAGCGGCCTTCAACGACTGGCCCACGCGCCACTCGTCCGCCAGGACGGCGTAGATCAACTCCGTGGCCCACTGGCCTTTGTAATGCCACTTGTCCACGTGCCGTGCTTCCTGCCGCATGCCCAGGCGGCGGCAAAGCTCGGCGGAAGCCGTGTTGAGTTCATCCAGGCGTGCCTCGATCCGGTGCATCCCCAGCTCTTCGAAGCCGAGCCGGAGCACCGCCTCCGCAGCTTCCGTGGCGTAGCCCTTGCCCCTGGCACCCGGAGCCAGGGTCCAGCCCACTTCGCCCTGCCCGCACCCCGGCAGCCATTTGAGGACCACCTCACCCTGCAGCCCGCCGTCGTCCGCTGCCTCAATGGCGAGCGCCACCCAGTCGCCCTCCTTCTCGAAAACGAAATTGGCGTACCTGCCCACCCGCTCCATCGACTGCGTGTAGGTTTTCGCAGGCCCCGGCAGGAACCTGGCAGTCTCCGCCAGCGCGTGGTAGGCGTGGAAGGCGTCCAGGTCCGGGCCTTCGAAGCGGCGCAGGATCAGCCGTCCGGTGCGGATCGGCAGGGCAATCTCAGGCATGGTCAGAGGAGACGACGGCGGCCGTCGCCTCCGCGATTGCCCGCTCCTCGTCAGTGGGAACCACCAGGACGGGAATCTTGGACTGGGCCGTGGAAATGACGCGGGGTTCCCTGGACCGCTCAGCGTTCAGGCCGGCGTCGAGCTCTATGCCCAGGGCGCCCAGCTTTTCCGCCACAAGCGCCCGAAACTGATGGGAATTCTCGCCGATCCCGGCGGTGAACACGAGCGCCTTCGCCCCGCCCACGGCCACGTGGTAGCCGCCGATGTACTTGGCCAGCCGGTACGAGGTGACCCCGAGTGCGGTGGCCGCCTTGGCGTCGCCGGCCTCGGCTGCCTCCACCACCGAGCGCATGTCGTTGTTGCCGGCCAGGCCCTTCAGCCCGGATTCGCGGTTCAGCATGGTGTCGATGTCCTCCGGAGTCCAGCCGGCCCTGCCGAGGAAGACCAGGATGGAGGGGTCCAGGTCACCTGACCGGGTTCCCATGACCAGACCCTCCAGCGGGGTGAAGCCCATGGAGGTGTCCACCGAGTGGCCGCCGCGGATGGCCGTGACGGAGGCGCCGTTGCCCAGGTGGGCGATGACACCGTCGAACCCGTCCACCGGAAGGTCCAGCAGCGCAGCGGCCCGGCGCGTGACGTACTCATGCGAAGTGCCGTGGAAGCCGTAGCGGCGGATGCCGTGCTCCGTGTAGAGCTGCTCCGGGACGGCGTAGCGCCAGGCATGCTCGGGAAGGGTGCGGTGAAAGGCGGTGTCAAAAACTGCCACCTGCGGCATCTCCGGCCACTTCTTGGTAATGGCACGGATGCCCAGCACGTTGGCCGGGTTGTGCAGGGGTGCCAGCGGGTTGAGCCGCTCGATGGCGCGGGTGATCTCGTTGTCCACCAGCACCGGCTCGGCGAACCGCTCGCCGCCGTGCACCACCCGGTGCCCCACCGCGGCCAGCTCCAGGTCGCCGAGTTCCTGGTGAATGGCGGCGTCCACCTGTTCCAGGGCCTCGGCGTGGTCCCGCGGGCCCACGATCTCGCCGTCCCCGTCACCGCCGTTGCCCATGCCGATCTTTTCGATCAGTCCCTCCGTGAGGACGCTCCCGGCGGCCACATCGCGCACCTGGTACTTGAGCGAGGACGAGCCGGAATTGATGACGAGCACGAGCATGCGGGCCTCCTGAGCCTGGCGTCTGCAGTTCAAACCACACTATAGGTTGCCGTGGCGGCGCACGGTTTTCCTTGTGGATCGGAGCGGGCTGTGCCTAGAGTCGGTTGACAGGCTGGACCACGCTCGAGAGGACATTTCCATGACGAATGAGCCCACTTCATACGACGAGAACAACCCCACCGACACGGGATCCGGCAACACCGCTGCGCTCAACGCCCAGGGAGGCGCAGGTTCCGGATCGAAGGACCCCACCGGCGCGAACCCGGCGCTGGACGACACCGGCGCCGTCAAGGCGGGCGAGACCGGCGAGGCCCCGGCTGCTCCGGAGAATGTGGAAGACCTTGACCTCACCCCGGAGGGCCTTGCCGACGAACCGGCCCAGCAGGAGGATCCGGAAAGCCTGGCCAAGCCAGAGAACAGCTGACACCAACAAAGGACGACGTCGGCACCCGGCCGGGTGCCGACGTCGTCCTTTTGCTTGGCGGACCTCAGGCGGGACGCCCGCGCGCAGGCCCCGGCGCTCCATGCACGCGCCGTGTGGAGGGCGCGCGGACAAGGCCAATGGCGGCCAGCACGGCGCCCAACCCTTCGGCCACTGCGCTGAGCGTCTTTTCGAAGAACCACACGGGTTCGTACATGGCAGGGAACGGACCAAAGGCCGGGATGTCGACGTACCGGTACAGCACCACTGCCGCGAACGCGCTCAGCAAAACAACCAGCGCCATGGCGTAGGCGGGCTTGCTGCCCCGGATCAGGACATAGACCGCCACCAGCACCGCCGCCGCCGATTGGAGCAGGAACAGGTTGCCCTGCCCGATCCCGCCGGGGTTGGCCGCCTGGTAACCGGGGGCCAGCAGGATATGCACCCCGGCATCGATGAACAGCGCCAGGGCGGTCAGCACCCTCAGGGTCATGTTCACTTGACCGTCAGCGTTCCCTTCATGTTGGGGTGGTACACGCAGAAGTAGGGATATGTGCCCGGCTCCGAGGGGGCCGTGAAGGTGCCCGTTCCGCCGCTTCCGCGGACATCAACGTCGAAGACCTTGTCCTTGTCAGCAGTGACGGTATGCGGGGCGGAATCCATGTTGATGACCGCGACCACTGCGCCGGGCGCCACCGTGATTGGGTCGCCGTACTTGAAGTCCTTGATGGAGATGGTGGCCGCTGCCGCCGGCGCTGCGGCGGTGCTGGCTCCTCCCGGCGGCGCGGTACCGGTTCCGCTTCCGCCGCCCGGGGCGCAACCGCCCACCAGGATCGCGGCCATCAACAGTACTGCTGCCTTACGTCCAACCGGTTTCATCCCGCACCGTCCTTGCTGCCGGAAACCACGGCAGGGAGTCCCCTGCCCGTTCTTTTATTGTCCGCCTGCCGGCCGGAAGTGAGCCCGTGTGTCCGGGAAAATGGCGGCAGACAGGCAAACGCGGGGTCACTTAAAGCCCAATTTCCGCCCTCGAGAGGGCCTGAGGTGACCCCGCCTTGCTAGGAGGCTGGCGCCTGCGCCTGGATGGCGGTGATGGCCACGGTGTTGACGATGTCCTCCACCGTGCAGCCGCGGGAGAGGTCGTTGACCGGCTTCCGCAGCCCCTGCAGGACCGGCCCGACGGCGACCGCCCCTGAGCTCTGCTGCACCGCCTTGTACGTGTTGTTGCCGGTGTTCAGGTCCGGGAAGATGAACACGGTGGCCTGCCCGGCCACCGAAGATCCCGGCATCTTGGACTCGGCGATCGAGGCGTCCACGGCGGCGTCGTACTGGATGGGGCCCTCGACGGCGAGATCCGGGCGGCGCTCGCGGACCAGTTCGGTGGCCTGCCGCACCTCATCCACCGCCTCCCCCGAGCCCGACCCGCCGGTGGAATAGGACAGCATGGCCACGCGCGGCTCCACACCGAACTGGACAGCCGTCTCTGCGGAGGCCAGCGCGATGTCCGCCAGCTGCTCCACGTTCGGGTCCGGGTTCACGGCACAGTCGCCGTAGACCAGCACCCGGTCCGGCATCAGCATCAGGAACACCGAGGAGACGATCTTCACGCCCTCTCGCGTCTTCACGAACTCGAGCGCCGGGCGGATGGTGTGCGCGGTGGTGTGGGCAGCGCCGGACACCATCCCGTCCACCACGCCGAGCTGGACCATCATGGTGCCGAAGTAGCTGACGTCCTGCATGATTTCCAGGGCTTTGGGCAGGTCAACACCCTTGTGCGCCCGGAGCTCCGAGTACTGCTCGGCGAACTTCTGCCGGAGGTCCGAGGTGGCGGGGTCAACAACGTTGATGCCGGCCAGGTCGATGCCGCGGGCGGCGGCCAGCTCGCGGACGTCCGATTCCGGACCCAGGACGGTGAGGTCGCAGACGTCGCGCCGGTGCAGGATTTCGGCTGCCCGCAGGATCCGTACGTCCGTCCCTTCGGGGAGGACCACGTGCCGGCGCTGGCCGCGGGCCCGCTCGATGAGGTCGTGCAGGAAGCGCAGCGGCGTCATCCGTTCCGCCCGTGGCAGGTGCAGCCGCTCCACCAACTCGGCCTCATCCACTGTGCGGGACCAGAGCCCCAGGGCGGAGGCGACCTTACGGCGGTGCCCCGACCAGATCTCGCTGCGGACCTCGGCGACGCGGCGGGCGGTGGTGTAGGTGTCATCCGTAGCGGCGAACACCGGGAACGGCGCCTGTGCCAGGAGGGGGTAGATGTTGGCGTCCGGCGCCAGCCCGCCGGTTAGGATCAGCGCCGAAGCCACAGGGAATTCGGGTGAGAAGGACGACGCCAGGCACGCGACCATCACGTCCGCGCGGTCGCCCGGAACGATCACCAGGGCGCCCTCGTCCAGCACGTTCAGGAAGTTGCCCACGTTCATGGCCGCCACCTTGATGTCCTTCACGTCCCGCTCCATGTCCGCCCGCCCGGCGATCTGCCGCACACCGAGCGCGGCGGCCACTTCCCCGGTGGTGGGGCGCGCAATCTCCTCAAGCTCGGGCAGGACGTACACGGGCCGCTTGGAGGCGCCGGGCTTCACGGCGGCGGCGATAGCCTCGACGTCGTCCGGGTCAGCGCGGTTCACCATGATGGCCAGCAGCGCGCATTTCTCGGCGGCAAGCTCCTTGCGGGCAACCTCGACGGCGGCCGCGGCCTCCGCGACGGTCCTCCCCTTGGCGCCGACAACCGCAACCACCGGGGCGGCCAAGTTGTTGGCCAGGCGTGCGTTGAGGTCGAATTCGACGGCGGCGTCCTGGCCGGTGAGGTCCGTCCCCTCCACAATCACCACGTCGCAGTGGCGGGAGATCTCGGCGAAAATTTCCACACAGCGTGAGTCGATTTCCTCGCGGTTGCCTTCAGCAAGCAGGGACCGGACCTCCTCGTGGGTGAGGCCGCCGCGGCACCGCTCATCCTCCAGCGCGAACCTCGACTTCATCAGGGCAACCATCGGATCGTCGGCCGCAGACGGGCCGTGGACCACCGGTTTGAAGAAGCCGATCCT
Organism: Pseudarthrobacter sp. NPDC058329; assembly: GCF_042879835.1. NCBI lineage: Bacteria > Bacillati > Actinomycetota > Actinomycetes > Micrococcales > Micrococcaceae > Pseudarthrobacter > Pseudarthrobacter sp. NPDC058329. The sequence continues at coordinate 81,443 of NZ_JBHVZR010000006.1, read as the reverse complement.
GTCCGCATGGCGGTGCAGGGTGTCCGCCAGGCCCAGGGCCACAAGGGACTTGCCTGATCCGGGAGTTGTTGCGCTGACGTAGATGCTTTTGGCCATGGTCCGCCCTTTTGCTGGTCTGCTGGTGCCGGTCCTCCATCCTTGCACTTTTCGGCGGAGGGCATCCGGCAAGCCCCAGACCCAACTAGGTAGCAGTAGTTGTCATTTTGGGGGCCCATAACGACAACTACTGCTACCTAGTTGGGCGGGGCGGCACATCAGGTGGGCCGCCGGACCCATGGTGCGGCCCGCCGTCGTGCGCTCCCGCCCTTGACACCGGACCCCCTCATGGGATTACCTAATGAACATTCGGTAAATAAAGCTGGAGGCAATGACGCATGGCTGAAACAACAGTTTCCGGGGCCATCCACCCCATCCTGGAAAACGACTACGCCTCCATATGGATGGGGATCGAGGTCCTCGCCGTCAGCGAAGGGCATGCCACCATCCGGATGACCCTCCGCCAGGAAATGCTCAACGGCTTCGGCATGGCGCACGGCGGAATGATCTTCGCCTTCGCGGATTCAGCCTTCGCCATGGCCTGCAACCCTGTCGACCCGGCACCCGGCGAGGAAAACAACATCACCGTAGCTGCCGGCGTCGACATCAACTTCCTGAAGCCGGCCTACCAAGGCCAGGTGATCACCGCCGTGGCCGACCGCCGCTCCAGCGCAGGCCGCAGCGGCCTGTACGACATCCAGATTTTCGCTGCCGACGCCGGCGCCCAGGCTCCGGGCGAACTCATCGCCGAGTTCCGTGGCCGCAGCCGGACCATCCCCAAGAAGTAGGACAACCATGACCCTCCACGCCCCCGAAACCCCCACGTCCGCCACAACGGCAGCGTCAGACCCCGCCCTGGACCGCGAAGAGACCATCTCCCGCGACGAACTCGAGGCCCTGCAGCTCAGCCGCCTGCAGCACACCGTGGCCTACGCCTACGAGCGTGTGCCCCTGTACAAGCGCAAGTTCGATGACGCCGGCATCCACCCCGGCGACCTGCGCGAACTCAGTGACCTGGGCAACTTTCCCTTCACCACCAAGGACGATCTGCGCGCTGAGTACCCGTTCGGCATGTTCGCGGTCCCGCAGAGTGAAGTAGCCCGCGTCCACGCCAGCTCGGGCACCACAGGCCGGCCCACCGTCGTCGGCTACACAAAGCAGGACCTGGCAGACTGGGCCAAACTCGTGGCCCGCAGCTTCCGCGCCTCCGGCATCCGGCCCGGCATGAAGGTGCACAACGCCTACGGCTACGGCCTGTTCACCGGCGGCCTCGGGGCCCACGCGGGAGCCGAAGCCCTCGGCTGCACCGTCATTCCGATGTCCGGCGGGCAGACCGAACGCCAGATTCAACTCATCCAGGACTTCAAGCCCGACGCCATCCTGGCCACCCCCACGTACCTGCTGACCATCGCCGATGCCATGGCGCACATGGGCATCGACCCCGCCTCCACATCGCTGAAGTTCGCCGTCCTCGGCGCCGAGCCGTGGACCCAGGAGATGCGGCACGAACTCGAAGTCACCATGAACATCAAGGCCTGCGACATCTACGGGCTCTCCGAGGTGATGGGCCCGGGCGTCGCCGGCGAGGCCGTGGAGACCCAGGACGGCAGCCACATCTGGGAGGACCACTTCCGCCCCGAAATCATCGACGCCTTCAACCCCGTGGTGGGCAAGGAGAACGTCCTGCGCGACGGCGAACACGGCGAACTCGTCTTCACATCCCTCACCAAGGAAGCCCTGCCGATCATCCGCTACCGCACCAAGGACCTCACCCGGCTCCTGCCCGGCACGGCCCGCCCCGCGCACCGCCGGATGGGCCGCATCACCGGCCGCAGCGACGACATGATCATCCTCCGCGGCGTGAACCTCTTCCCGTCCCAGATCGAGGAAATCGCGCTCCGCATCCCCGAACTCAGCCCGCACTTCCAGCTCGAACTCACCCGCCCCGAAGGCCAGCGGATGGACCAGCTGACCGTGCGGATCGAGCGCCGGGATGCCGTCACCCCCGAGCAGAGTACGACGGCGGCACGCGCCTTGAAGGAGCAGATCAAGATCCACGTAGGTTCTTCGTGCTCGGTGGACGTTGTGGAGCCGGGCTCGCTTGAGCGGTCCAACGGCAAGCTGCGGCGCATCTACGACCTGCGGCCGAAGGGCTAGCAGCGCGCACGCGCCGACCGACCGACCGTTCATGAGAAACTAGGCACCATGCCCAGCACCACTGAAACAGCCAGTACCGCCGCCGGAGCCAAGCGCGGCCGGCCCGGATACGACCAGCAGTCGGTGCTGCGCATCGCCGTCGACGTTTTCAACCGGCACGGTTACGACGCAACGTCCATGGGCATCCTCGCGGACAACCTGGGCATCTCAAAGTCCGCGATCTACCATCACGTGCCGTCCAAGGGCGACCTCCTCAAGCTCGCCCTGGACCACGCGCTCGGCGGCCTTGAGGCCATTCTGGAACAACCCGAGGCTACCTCCGGCGCAGCCGATTCCCGGCTTGAGTTCGTGCTCCGGCAGACCGTAGCGGTGCTGGTGGACCGCCTCCCGTTCGTCACGCTGCTCCTGCGGCTGCGCGGGAACACCGACATTGAACGCGATGCTCTGGAACGGCGCCGGACCTTCGACCACAAGGTGGCCGGACTGATCTCCGCCGCCGGTAACGAAGGTTCCCTGCGCCAGGACATCGACCCCCGGACGGTCACCCGGCTCCTGTTCGGCATGATCAACTCGATCGTGGAATGGTACAAACCCGGCGGCCCCCTCTCGCCGGAGAAGCTTGCCGACGACGTCATCACCATGGCGTTCGACGGCCTCCACTCCCAGCCCTAGTTTCCTCCCGCACCGAACATACTAAGCGTGCTTGGTATTTCTGTTGTTGCCCGGCTACGGTGGTAGGACCAGCCAGCATCCGCAGGAGGTCGAACCATGAGTACCACCGTCAGCCAGGGCTTTTGCCGTTCGGCCCGGAGGCGTGCAGCACTCGGCGGCGCGGTGCTCGCGGCTTTCCTAACCCTCACCGCGTGCACCGGCTCCCCCACTCCACCGGCGCCCAGCGAAACCTTCGCTGCGCCAACCGGGAACGCCTCGCCCGGCGGCACGGGTTCGCCAGGCACCGGGACCACCGCTCCGGCGCCCGATGCGGCCGGCGGCATCCCCGATCTGGTGGCGAACCTTTCCCCGTCCGTGGTGACCATCTTCACCGGCGACGGCGGGCTGGGAAGCGGCGTGGTCTATTCGGCGGACGGCCTCATCCTCACGAACGAGCATGTGGTTCGGGACAACACCACCGTGGAGGTCGGTTTTGCGGACGGCCAGCGGGTGGCGGGTACGGTGCGGGCCACGGATCCCGTCACGGATCTTGCCCTCGTCCAGGCCGACAGAACCGGCCTGCCCAAGCCCGTCTACCAGGCCAATCTGCCCCGCGTTGGTGAGAGCGCGCTGGTGCTCGGCTCGCCGCTCGGATTTGAGAACACTGCCACCGCCGGCATCATCTCCGGACTCCACCGCTCCATTCCGGGTTCGGCCTCCAACAGCCTTTCGCTGGTGGACCTGATCCAGACTGACGCGCCCATCAGCCCTGGCAACTCCGGAGGCGCGGTCATCAACATGCGCGGCGAAATCATCGGCATCAGCGAGGCCTACATCCCGCCGTCTGCGGGAGCAGTTTCGCTGGGCTTCGCCATACCAGCCGCCACCGCAGTGGAGGTGGCGGAGGAACTGCTGGCCGACGGAACCGCCGAACACGCCTACCTGGGCCTCACCCCGTCCCAACTGACACCGCAGATTGCGGACCAGTTGGGTATCGACGCAACCACCGGCGTCGTAGTTTTGTCCGTTGACGAGGACGGCCCCGCCGGACGTGCGGGAATCCGCCCCGGCGACGTCCTGGAATCCATGGAGGGGGTGGAGCTGAACGCACCCGAGAAGCTCTTGGCCGAACTCCGGAACCGAAATCCCGGCGACACCGTCGGCTTCACTGTCCGGCGGAACAACCAGACACTGGAGATCAAAGCGGACCTCATCAACCGGCCAACACAGTAGTAAAACCCGAGAGAAAGGTTAGACAATGAGCAATCCCAAGGAAGAACCGGACGCCGGCTTCATCACCCCGGACCCGTCAAAATTGCGCGAGGATATCCCCGGCGATGCAGGCGACGAAGCAAACGCGATCCGTTTTAGCGAGGAGCAGGCCCTGATCGAGGAACAGTCGCACGGCATCCGCCCTGACACCTACAGCGTTCCTTCCGGTGGCCCCACCATGGACGAGGCCCGCGGCAACCTGGACCTTTCGGACCAGACCGGTGCAGCGCCGTCGGACGACAGCAGCGACGACGGCCTGCACGGCGGCGCCGAGTCCTGACGCTCTCGGCGTGAAATGACGGTAGGGGCGCCCCGGTTAATCCCGGGCGCCCCTACCGTTTTCGATTGGTACCTAGAGTTCGTACTCCGCCTGGACGCCGAGCGATTCGTGGACGCAGAGGATGTTGTGCTCCGTGTCCATGAACCACGCGCATTTCTCCGAGTTGGTGGTGCAGATGTGGTTCTCGGTCTTGAGGTTCGGCAGGTCGTAGTCCTGGAACTGCACGCCTTTGGCTTCCATGTCCCGGACCGTCCGCTCGATGTCCGTCACCTCGAAACTCAGGGCCGTGTGCTCGGAGTGTTTGCCGTCCGAGACGGGCATCAGCTGCAGCATGGGGCCGCCGTTGATGCCGAGTAGTTCGCTTCCATCGTCTGTCATACCGCGGTGCGGGAGCCCGAGTTTTTCGGTGTAGAACCTGCGGGCGCGCATCGGATCATCGACTGGCAGAACGGTGGTGGCTGTGTTCATTCTTAGGCTCATGTGGCCACCTCCTACGGGCAGAATTTTACGCCCGAACAGCCCGAAAAGACCCCGCCCGTTTCCCCGGATGCGCTATCACTTTTGGTCCCCAAAACCCCCGAATGAGGACCAAAAGTGATAGCGCATCGGGGGGTGTGGGAGGCCTACTTCGCCACGAGGGTGAGGACGTCGTAGGTGGCCACAATGTCGTCGTTCTGGTTGGTCAGGACGGCGTCCCAGGCCACCTCGCCATACTCGTCGGTTTCGCGCGGGGTGATCTTCTTGGCGGTGAGGGTCACCCGGATGGACTCACCTGCTGCTACGGGGGTGATGAAGCGCAGGTTCTCGAGTCCGTAGTTGGCCAGGACCGGGCCCGGCGCGGGCTCCACGAACAGCCCGGCGCCCCAGGCGAGCAGCAGGTAGCCGTGCGCCACGATGCCAGGGAAGAACGGGTTGGCCTCCGCGGCTTCCTGGTTGGTGTGGGCGTAGAACGTATCCCCCGTGGTGGTGGCGAACGCGGAGATGTCCTCGAGGGTGACCTGGCGGAGGTCGGAGCGGACGGCGTCGCCGATCCGCAGCGTCTCCAGCGACTTCCGGAACGGGTGCGTCCCTTCGGTTTCCACGGTGAAGTTGCGGTTTGCGCCGGTGTGCCAGATACCGGTGACGGCGGTCAGCATGTTGGGCGAGCCCTGGATGGCCGTGCGCTGCATGTGGTGCATCACCGAGCGGATGCCGCCCAGTTCCTCGCCGCCGCCGGCACGGCCGGGACCGCCGTGGACCAGGTGGGGCACGGGCGAGCCGTGGCCGGTGGAGCTGCGGGCGTCTTCGCGGTTGAGCATCAGGACGCGGCCGTGGTGTGCTGCGATTCCGGTGACGAGTTCGCGGGCAACGGCGGGATCGTTCGTGCAGACCGAGGCGACCAGGGAGCCGCTGCCGCGGGCGGCGAGACGGACGGCGTCGGGAATGTCCTTGTAGCCAATAACGGACGAAACGGGGCCGAATGCCTCCAGTGAGTGGACCTCTTCAGCCTCGGGGTCCTGCCAGTTGAGCAGGACGGGCGCCATAAACGCGCCGCCGTCCACTACGCCCGTGGTTCCGTCGGCGGAGGTGACCGACGGCGAATCGAGCGTTCCGTACGCAAGCTCACCGCCGGCGTCGAGCATTGACTGGACGGCAGCGCGCACGTCCTCGAGCTGCTCCACGGAGGCGAGGGCACCCATGGTGACACCCTCGGCCCGCGGATCCCCGAGGACAATCCGTTCGGAGATGCGCCTGCCCACGGCAGCAGACACCGCGGGCACCAGCTGCTGCGGGACGATGGCGCGGCGGATGGCGGTGCACTTCTGCCCTGCCTTGGCCGTCATCTCGGCGACCACGGACCGGACGAAGGCATCGAATTCCGGCGTGCCCTCCACCGCGTCCGGGCCGAGAATGGCGGCGTTCAGGGAGTCCGTTTCGGAGGTGAAGCGGACGCCGCCCTGGACCACGTTGGGATGGGACTTCAGGGAGAGCGCAGTGGTGGCCGAGCCCGTGAAAGCGACCAGGTCGCGGTAGTCGAGTACATCAAGCAGCCCGCGGACGGAGCCGGAAATCAGTTGCAGCGAGCCCTTGGGCAGGATGTTGGATTCGACGATCGCCTTGACCACGGCGGCCGCCACGTACCCGGTGGGAGTGGCGGGCTTGACGATGGTGGGGACGCCGGCGAGAAAGGCCGGGGCGAACTTCTCCAGCATGCCCCACACCGGGAAGTTGAACGCGTTGATCTGCACGGCAACGCCCGGGATGCGGGTGTAGATGTGCTCACCGGCGAAGGACCCGTCCTTGGACAGCACCTCCATGGGCCCGTCCACCACTACCTGCGAGTTGGGCAGTTCGCGCCTGCCCTTGGAGCCGAACGTGAACAGGACACCAATACCGCCGTCGATGTCGATCATTGAGTCGACCTTGGTGGCGCCGGTCTGGGCGGAAAAGGTGTAGAAGTGCTCGCGCCGCGCTTGAAGGTACTGCGCCAGTTCCTTGAGCTTGAGGGCGCGCTGGTGGAAGGTCAGCCGGCCAAGTTCCGCCTGCCCGGTGGTGCGGCCGTAGTCCACCACAGTGGAAAGGTCCAGTCCCTCGCTGCTCACCTTGGCCAGGATCTCCCCTGTGCTCGCGTCACGCACGGGGACAGCGGAGGCCGTGGAGCCGGCGTCGGGCGTCCACCACGCATCCATGATGAAGCTGGGCACTGTCTCCACGGTGTCTACCGTGGCCTGGGGAGCTGTGGCGGTGGTGGTCATCGTTGACGGTCCTTCCAACAAGGGGCATACAAAGGCGGCCAGTGATTACTGACCGTCCGTTCGGTAATATATTCACCATACATGAAAGTCCGTGGTGCACACTAGAAGGCCCGGCCTGAAATGGCCACCCTGAAGGAGAACGTATGAACGCCCCATCACCGGAGGATGCAGCTGTGGAGAACCACCTGGAGGCGCATCAACTGTGGAAGATTACCCTCGGCGAGCTCGACGAGAAGATGGGCGTGAAGATCCTCGAGGAGTCAGTGCAGCGTGTGGTGGCCACCATGCCCGTGGAGGGGAACAGGCAGTCCTTCGGCTTGCTGCACGGCGGGGCGTCGCTGGCCGTTGGCGAGGCGGTGGGCTCCTGGGCCGCGGTCCTTCACGCGAGCACTATGGGGAAGACGGCGGTGGGCGTGGACGTCTCGGCCACCCACCACCGCTCGGCACGCGAGGGCCAGATCACCATCACTGCCACCCCCATCCACCTGGGCGGCACACTCACCACGCACGAGGTGGTCATCACCAACGAGGCCGGCCAGCGGCTCTGCACCATGCGCATCACCAACCTGCTGATGCGGCGCCACAAATAACCCTTGCCCTATCAGATAACGTCGCCATTCCCCGCTTTTGGCAACGTTAACTGATGGCTCATTTGTGGGTGCGCTGCCTCCGGCGGCGCGCCAGGACCATAAGTACGCCCCCGACGACGATCGCCGCTCCGGCTGCGGCCGCCGCCTGTCCCAGTGCCGAAGCTCCGGTGTTGGCGAGGGCGCCGCGGTGCGTTCGGTCATACCCGGTGCCTGAGGTGTTTGCCAGGCCAGCGGGAGGCGCAGTGTCAGCGGGGATTACGACGACGGCGGGCGGGCTGTCCGCGGGAGCTGGCGGTGCCGCCGGGGCTGGGTCAGCGGCGGCTGGCTCCTGCGGAGCGGCCGGCACCGGCGGTTCCTGAACGGCAGGTGCGAACTCGAAGCTGCTGGTTCCAGAAGTGCTGAATCCGTTTACCGTTTCAGCTGTGAACCGCAGCGTTCCCTCGGCCCCGGACGCGGGGAAGCTCCATCCGCCGTCGGCGTTCACGGGAACCTCGAAAGGTTCCTGCCCCTCGACGGCAATCCGCACCGCTGACCCCGCGGCAACCGCCGACGCGGGCGCTGCCGGAACCGTTCCGCCGATTGCCTGCCCCGGCTCATACGTTGCTCCCGGCGCTGGAGTCGAAACCACAGGCTTGTTGAGGAAGAGCTCCAGCTGGTAACCCGGCAGGACGGCGAGGCTGCCGGTCAGCGTGGCACCAATGGCCTGGTTCGGAGGCGGAAGTTCCCCAGGCTTTGGCTGGGGTTCACCGGCGGCATGGGTTCCCACGGCGTAGTTGCCGCTGACATAGGGGCCGCCGGAGTCCCCTCCGCTGGACTGGACGTCATAAGACAGGAAGCCGCGGAAAGCCCGCAGGTCCAGGGGTTCGGCGGGATCAGTGGTATCGCTTGGCTCGACGTACGTTGACCCGGGCACGGTATAGATCCCCACTTCATCTACGGTTCCGCAGGACCAGCCAGAGGTTTTCCCGGAGCGGCAGACGTCCATTCCCTCAACCGGATCAGCGGTACCAATGATCTTGACATCGGGGCCGGGCTGCTCCGGGTCGCCAAAGGTGCTCGCCGCAGCCAGCGGGTCAAGATCTGCACGGATGTCATTAATGACCGCGACATCTGTTCCCACATTGCCAGGGTTGTCTGGGTCAAGCGGGTTTTCCGCTATCCAGGAATTGCCCGGACCCCCAAACTGGCTGAAACCAAAACTGCCCAGGAGCCCCACCGACACACCTTGGAACGTCAGGTCAGCCGTTGTGGCAGCCCCGTCGGATGCGCAGTGCCCGGCGGTGAGGACTGCCGGCAGACCTGAGGGATCGAACGCCGAAAAACCCGTGGAACACACCCAGCCGGTATCGGCAATGAAGCCAACTCCCCCGGGAACGTCCGCTTCTGGCGTGAGTGGAGTGCCGCCGTCGAGCTCAACGTTGGCATAGCGCGACACGAACTCAGCCGCGGACTTTTTGCCGGACGCCACGGCCTCCGCCGTGGCGTCCGCCGTGCCAGCCGAAGCGGTCGAACCAGCAGTTGGGCCCGCCGTCGATTCCGGCAGGTTGACGCCGCCTGTCCGGATGACAAACTTCCCGCCGGATGACACCACCGCCTGCAGCCCGTCCGCGCCTACTTCGCGGATGTAGGCCTGGAATAATTCCTCGGTACTGACGGCCAGTTCCGTGCCGCGGGGCTGCAATTTTGCACCTTGTCCGGCTGCTTTCCCCTGCCGTACTTGCGCGGGGTCCTCAACGGCCAGGACAGGGGTGCTGCTGGAAAGCACGGCCACTTCCGCCAGCAGTTCCGCGCCAGAACCGGACACAAGTATGTGCCCGTCCTGCAGCCGGATCCCCGCATATCCGGGAACGTTCTGCAGCCGTTTGGCCACCTCCGCGGCCGCGGTACCCAACTCCCCTGCCGCGGCGAATTCCTCGGCGGTCATGCCAAGATCGCGCAAAACGGCTTCCTGGAGGGCATCCTCGGACAGGCCGGAATCACTGGCCTCGGCCACGACAGTAGGGGCAGGCAGCGCAGGACTCTTCGCCCACGCCGGACCGGTGGCTTGGCCGGCGGACGCCAACACTCCAGCAGCCGCACCAGCGGCGAGAAGACGACGCACCTTGCCCGCCCTCATCGGGACACCCCGGCTCCGCAGAGGGCAAGCACCGCGTCCAGCTCCGCAGGCGTGAGGCCGTTGCTCAGCAGGAAAGTACGCGTGTTGAGGCTCCGCACGAAGTTGACCACCGCGTCCCCGCGCTGTTCGAGCAGCGGCGCCAGCTCAACTTCCTCGACGTAGCGTTCCCGGGCATGCGGCGGGCCGTGGGTGCGGTAGCGCTCGTTGATGCCGCGGGCTGCGCGCCGGTAGCCGTCGGCGATCTCCTGGTCGGAGGCCCCGGCGAGATCCTGGACCATGGCGGCCACCATGCCGCTGCGGTCCCTGCCGGCTGCACAATGGAGCACTACATCACCGCGCGCCGCTGCTGCCGCAAGCTCACCGAAGACGCCGGCCAGCTTCTCCGGGAAGAGCCGGGCGTTGTCTGCATAGTAGGCGGGGTCGTTGAGGTAGGGCCCGGCCAGCTCCGTGAAGCGCGGATTGCCCGGTTCCTCGGTGGGCGCAGAAACTACCGTCATCCCGGCCAGGACTGTCTCGCCCACGAGTGGGTCGCTGTCCCGGCGCCGCACCTCCGCAGTGTTACGGAGGTCAATCACGGTGCGGACGCCGTCGTCGTACGCCTGCCGCCAGCCCGCCTCCGTCAGCCATTCCCGCCGCCCCATCCGGTAAATACCGCCGGCCACATGCCACGCGTTGACAGCACCATCCCAGTCCATGGACCCGTCCCCGTTGCTCATCCGGACAGCTAACCACACTGGCCACATCAGCCGCACGTCATATTAGGGGACGTTTACGTGAAAATCAGGTACTCACGACCGATGACGATTGCCTCTGCACAGTAGTACGGTGACACCCACATGCCTTCTGCCACCGTTCAAAGGAGAAACCCATGGGAAATGCATTCGTACGACGGCGCCACTCGGCTTTTGCGGCCGGCCTCGCCGCACTCGCCATGACCTTGAGTCTCGCGTCTCCTGCTCAGGCGCGCACAGTCCAGGACTACGTCGCCTTGGGCGACTCCTACGCCGCCGGAATCGGAGGTGGAGCGTACGTGATCGAAGATTGTGCCCGCAGTGCGAACGCCTATTCCGAACTCGCGGACCGTCTCAAATCCGTCAGGGATGTCACAAACGTGGCGTGCGGCGGAGCTACCACTCAGCAAGTGGTGCAAACCCAACTCACCCTGCTCGACAAAAAGACCGATCTTGTCACCATCACCGCTGGCGGCAACAACCTCGGCTTTGGGACCCTCGCTGCGGCTTGCGGCCCCGCCCTGATCGATTCTGCCGCCGGTCCGGCGTGTTTCGGCGCCATCACGGGCGCTCGAGCCCAGATTGCCAGCGAAGCTCTGTACCGTGACCTAGTCGAGATGATCGCCACCGTGCAGGCCGCCGCAACGAAAGCCGAGATTGTGGTGACCGGGTACCCCTACCTCTTCGATCCAATCCCCTTCGATTCGACCAATCCGACGTCTGTCTTCATCAATGAGGCCAATCTCCTGGTGTCCGAGCTGAACGCCACCATCGAGGCGGCCGCCCTAGCCACCGGAACGGAGTACGTCGACGTCACGGACGAGTTTGCGGGCCATGGCATCAACTTGCTACAGAGCGACTCCTGGATCAACTTCGACCCACGTGCCCTGAACAGCACCGAGAATCTCCACCCTAATGCTGAGGGCTACAAGGCCTACTTCACCGCGATCTACAGCGAGGGCTTCTATAACTAGCTCCTCCTAGCCGCGCCGGGCGAGCCGGTATTCGAGCCCGGCGCGGACCATGGGCCATTCGTGCTCGAGGATGGAGAACACCACGTAGTCCCGCAGGATGCCGTCGCGGGTCCGGGAGTGGTTGCGGAGCACACCGTCCTGCTTGGCGCCCAGCCGTGCGATGGCCTCGCGCGACTGGTGGTTGAGCCAGTGCGTCCGGAACTCAACCGCCACGCAGCCAAGAACCTCAAACGCGTGCCGCAGGAGCAGCAGCTTGGAGTCCGGATTCGTCCCTGTTCCCTGCACTGACGCGGAATTCCAGGTGTAGCCGATCTCCAACCGGGGAGTGCCGGCGTCGATATTCATGTAGCTGGTCATCCCGATGATCCTGCCGGGAGCGCCGGTCTCCGGATCAACCAGGCGGGTGGTGAACGGGACCATGGAACCCTGCTCCTGGAGGGCGAGTCGCCGCTCAATTTCCGCTGCCATCTCGTCGGGCGCCGGCACGGACGTGTACCAGAGCCGCCACAGCTCACCGTCACTGGCCGCTTCAACCAGGCCGTCGTGATGATCCGGGGCCAGGGGTTCCAGGGTTACGTACCGGCCGGTCAGGGTAAGGGGTTCAAGGAAGGTCACCGCACCAGCCTAGGTCCAACCACCCCGGCCCGTTACGCTGGGGAAAGCACCAGGACCGCGAGCGAGGGAGTTAACGTGTCAGGAACCAATCCGGACCCGGAGGACGACAAAATCACAGGCCTGGAGCCGGGCGGCGGAGTTCCCCCCGGCGAAACGCCGCCAGGTGAAGGTTCGGTGGCCGGCACGCAGGAGCCCAGGCAGAAGGGATCGGGGAAAGGCCAGCAGATCTTTTGGATGGGCGCCATCGGGGCAGGCGTGCTGCTGTTCCTCCTGTACTTCATCGGCTACATCGTGGGCTTCTTCGACTAGGCGTGCGCTTATTACCGGCTGGCTTCCGGGTGCCGGCTCGCCATAACAAAAGCCAAGATCCCAACAGGTACTCCGGCCATGTCCCCCCGCCCGCTGGCGGGACTCCAGCGAGGACGTCCCGCCTCTGGCACTGGGAGGAGACCCAGGTCCACCTGGAGCACGTAGGTGATCCCGGATCTGCTGTCCGCCTGCTGCTGGTGCACGGCGCAGGTGGCAATGCCGCGGCCATGTGGCCGTTTGCCTCCCACCTTGCCCGCCAGGGTTTCTACGTCACTGTTCCGGACCTGCCCGGCTACGGTGCCACCCAATCGAAGAAGCCGGGGCAGGTCCGGTATAGCCACTGGCGTCGGCTGCTGGCGGATCTCGTCCGGCGGGAAGAGGACGGGCGTCCACTTGTCATCATGGGCGCCAGCATCGGTGGAATGCTGGCATACGACACCGCCGCGGCAACAGGCCTGGCGTCGGCGCTGGTGGTCACCTGTTTGCTGGACCCCCGCGACCGGGAGGTACGCCGCTCCCTGACGTGGCATCCCGCCCTTGCCCGCCTCGCCGGTCCCGCGTTGCAGCTGCTGGCCGGGCCCCTGGCGAATGTACGCGTGCCCCTCCCCTGGATTGCCAACATGCGCCAGATCGCCAACAACAAGCAACTCGTAGCTGAGGTCCTGTCGGACAAGCGCGGCGGCGGGGGACGAGTTTCGTTGGGATGGATGCGCAGCTACCTGGAATCGGCACCACGTGTAGAACCCGAAAAATTCTCCGGCCCGGAGGTCCTGATGGTCCATCCCGGCGAGGACCGCTGGACCCCCCTTGCCGCCAGCCGGGCGTTTTTCGATCGGATAGCGGCACCAAAAGCCCTCACCGTCCTGGACAACTGCGGACACTTTCCCATCGAGGAACCCGGGTTCAGCCAGATGCTCACCGCAGTCACCCAGCTCCTGTCAAGGATTCAACCCCCGCCCGGAGCTCCGGCTACCGGTGTCGGCTGCTCCCGGGCACGTGCCTAGCCGGGCCACTCAAAGAAGCCCTTTCCGGTCTTGCGTCCCAATTCGCCCCGGGCCACCTTGTCCTTGAGGATCTGGGGCGGAGCGAAGCGGTCGCCCAGTGTGGAATGCAGGTATTCTGCAATCCCGAGCCGGACATCCAGCCCCACGATGTCGGTGGTTTTCAGCGGTCCGGTGGGGTGCTTGTAGCCCAGGACCATGGCGGCGTCAATGTCCTCGGCCGACGCCACTCCCTCCTCCACCATCCGCATGGCCTCCAGTGCGATGGCAACGCCGAGCCTTGAGGAGGCAAAGCCTGGGGCATCATGGACGACGACGGCTGTCTTGCCGAGTGCCTCCACCCACCCCCGTGCCGCGGCAGCAAGTTCGCCAGACGTGCGAGTTCCGAGCACCACCTCGATCAGCGTGGATGCCGGGACCGGGTTGAAGAAATGCAGGCCAAGGAAATGCCTGGGACGCTCCAGTTCACCCGCCAGGCCGCTCACGGACAGCGACGAGGTGTTGGAGGCCAAGTACGCGTCAGCCGCAAGCCGCTCTTCGATGCCGCGCAGCGCGGCGACCTTCAGATCCCAGTCCTCAGGCACGGCTTCGACCACCAGCTGGCGGTCTTTGAACGCGTCGTAGTCGACGCCCACGGCAAGCCGGGACACCAGGTCATCCAGGGTGGCGTCCACGGCGCCACGCTCGATGCTCTTGGCAGCGGCGGACTCAACCCGTTCCCGGGCAGCCTCGGCAGACTGTTCGTCACGCTCGACCACCAGTACGTCAGCACCCTTGACCAGGAAGGCATGGGCAATGCCGGCTCCCATCCGGCCACCGCCGAGGACACCCACACGGGACGGAAGGCTGGGGGCAGGTTGCGGTGTGTTCATCAGTTCTTCTCTCCGGTCTCGTTGCCGGCTTTCGCACCGGCGTCCTTGTCCGCCTTCCTGGCGGCATTCTTGTCGAGGAAGCGCTGCATCCGGTCGAACTTGGCCTCGGATTCGAACAGGATGCCCTGGGCGAGCTGGTCGATCAGCGGATGCGCTTCCGCCGGTGCGTGGAACACGGACTTGGTAATCCGGACTGCCAGCGGGTCCTGCCGGCCGATCCGGTCTGCCAGGCCATGTGCCGCGTCAAGGAGCTCCGCCGGCTCGTGGACTTCGGTCATGAGATTCACGGCCAGCGCTTCCTCGGCGCCGAGGACCCGGCCGGCCAGCAGAATCTGCTTCGCCACGGGCTCCCCCACCAGTTCCTTGAGCCGCCAGCTGGCCCCGGCCGCGGCGAGGATTCCCAGCCCGGTTTCCGGGTTGCCGATGCGGACGCTGGGTGTGCCGAGCCGGAAGTCGGCCGCGTAGGCCAGCTCCGCCCCGCCGCCCAGGCAGTACCCGTCGAGGGCAGCAATAACAGGCATCGGCAGCTTGGCGATCCGGACGAAGATGGTGGAGTTGATCCCCTGCAGGGCATCGTCCCGGCGCCGCTCGCGCAGCTGCCCGATATCCGCCCCGGAGGCAAACACACCGTCCACGCCCGCAATGATCAGCACCCTCGGGTCCTGCTCCAGGGCAGCGCAGACCACGTGAAGTTCATCTACCATCTGCTGGTCGATGGCGTTCCGGACTTCGGGACGGTTGAGGAGCACCACCACGCGGTCACTGCGCTCCTCCACCAGCAGCGCATGGAACTTCTCCGCCGCCAGGTCCACGGCGCCCGGCATCAGACCTTCTCCAGCAGCATCGCGGTGCCCTGGCCCACGCCAATGCACATGGTGGCCAGCCCCACCGGAGCGTCCTCCCGCTCCATCCGCCCCAGCAGGGTGATGGCGATCCGCGCCCCGCTGGAACCCAGCGGGTGCCCCAAAGCGATCGCACCGCCGTCGTTATTCACAATCTCCGGGTCGAGGCCCAGCCGGCGGATGCAGGCGAGGGACTGCGTGGCGAACGCTTCATTAAGTTCGACGGCGCCAAGGTCGCCTACGCTGAGGCCGCTCCGCTTGAGGACTTTCTGGGTGGCCGGCACCGGGCCGATGCCCATGATCTCGGGCTGACAGCCGGCCGAGGCGCCGTCGAGGATCCGCGCGCGGGGCGTGAGGCCCAGCCGTTCGATGGCAGCTTCCGAGGCGACGATGATGGCTGAGGCGCCGTCGTTCAACGACGACGAGTTGCCGGCGGTGACTACACTTCCGCCGTTGGCCACCGGCCTCAGCCCGGCGAGGACGTCCATGGTGGTGCCTGCCCGGGGACCTTCGTCAGTGTCCACAACATGCTCGGATTTCCGGGTCTTGACGGTAACGCCCACGATCTCGTCCTTGAACCGCCCGGCCGCCGTGGCGTCCAGTGCCCGCTGGTGCGAGCGGACCGCGAAGGAGTCGGCGTCCTCGCGGGAGATGCCGTCCACGCGGGCCACTTCTTCGGCCGTTTCGGGCATGGAGTAGGTCATTTTCCCGTCGCGGGACAGATCGCCCTTATGGAATTGCGGATTGGTGAAGCGCCAGCCGATGGACGTATCGAAAATCTGGCCCGGCTTGGCGAAAGCGGAAGTGGGCTTTTCCTGGACCCAGGGCGCGCGGCTCATGGATTCCACGCCGCCGGCGATAACGATGTCAGCGGCGCCGGCCTTGATCATGTGGCTTGCCTGGATGATGGCGCTGAGGCCGGAGGCACAGAGCCGGTTGACCGTGATGCCGGGGATGTGGAGCGGCAGCCCGGCAAGCAGGGTGGCCATCCGCGCGACGTTCCGGTTTTCCTCACCTGCGCCATTGGCGTTTCCCAGGATGACCTCGTCAATGCTGTCCGGATCAAGCCCGGCCCGGTCGACGGCTTCCCGGATGACCAGGGCGGCCAGGTCGTCGGGGCGGATGGACGAGAGCGCACCACCGTATTTGCCCACCGGCGTTCTGACCCCGCCAACAAGGAAAGCCTGCGGACCTGCGGTTGCAGCCATGGAAACACCCTTCACGCGATAAACAGCACTGTCATCGGCGGCCGGCTGCGTGCAATTCCCAACCAGGTAGCAGCAAGTGTCGTTATGAGCGTTCAAAACGACACTTAGTGCTACCTAGTTGGATCCACTTACCGACCGTTCGTTCTGTAAATAGTACACGGGCGGTTCTCCTATGGGTACCGGGCTTAGAGGACCGTGACGCCCAGGTGCGCGGCCAGCAAAGGCGCCAGGAGGCCCAGCTGGTATTCATCCACCACAACGCCGGCCACGCTGCCGAGCCCGCTGATGCTGCGGAACTCCGTGCCGCGGAGGTCGAAGTCCTTGAGTTTCGCCCCGGCAAGGTCGAGGGAGCCGATGGTGCAGTTCTTCAGCGCCACCCGCGTGCCGGCGGCGGAGCCCAGATCCAGTTCGTTGATGATGCAATCGGTGATGAGCACATCCGCAAGTTTGGCGCCGCGCAGGTTGAGGAAGTCCAGCTTGCCGCCGTCGATGTGCACCGACTGCCAGCCGCTTTCATAAAGCTCCGCCGAACCCAGCCGCGGGTTCCGCAACTCAACGTCGCGCCACGCGGACCGGGCGGCCTTGAACACCGGCGCGTACAGCTCCCCGAGGATGCAGTCCCGGAAGGAGGAACCGCGGAGCTGGGTGTCGTTGAAGGACACCCCCTCGAACTCGCACTCCGCGAAGTCTGTGCCGCTCAATTCCAGACCGTCGGCCTCGGCACGGCTGTACCGGCCGCCGTCGTACCGTTCACCGCGGCGGAAGTCCGACGGCGGCTGCTCCGTCAGGTTCTCCAGCCGGACCGGCGTGAGCCTGGGCGCTGTAACTTTGGCAGCTGCCGTGGCAGGACGCCCGGCCATTACGGAAGCGACTCTGCTTTGGCCGCGATCTCCGCGAGGTCCTTGGTCAGTGCCTTGCGGGTGGCGGCCATACCCATCCTGCCGAACAGCAGCATCATCAGGCGGCTCGCGAAAGTCGGCTTGATGACTTCGGCGCCGAAGGACAGGGTAAGGTCTGTGCCGCCCTCGCGGGGGACAAGGCCGAAGCGTGTGGTGTAGTCCGCACCGCCCTGAAGGGCTTTAACGGTGGTGCTGCGGTGCTGGTGGGCCTCGGCCACCCACATCTCCACGGTTTCCGCTTTGCCGAGCATCTTCCGGGTCTCCTTCCAGCGCGTCCCCTCCCCGTAGGGGCCGTCGGTGAGGAGCTGCACGGAGTCGACTCCGGACAGCGTTGCGGCCGAGCCGGGGATGTCCGTAATGACGGACCAGACCCTTTCCGGGGACGCGTTGACGTGCTGGGTGAGGCTGATGCTGTGGTCCATGTTCCGAGCCTAGCGGCGGGCACGGACAATCAACAGGCGCCCCTCCCGGGCAGGAACAACCGACTTGAAATAGTAAGCAAGCTTCGTGTTAGTGTGAAAATGCACTGTTTGATCATCGGAAACGAAAGGAGGCCACCACCATGGGCCTCGGAGACAAGATCAGTAACGCAGCAGAAGATATCGGCGGCAAGGCCAAGGAAGCCACGGGCAATGCCACCGACAATGACCGCCTCAAGGCCGAAGGCCAGACCGACCAGGTCAAGGCTGACGCCAAGAAGGTCGGCGAAAGCGTCAAGGACGAGTTCAAGCGCGACTAGCCTCTTGCTGCGGCAGCCCGCCCACAAAGGCCAGCTGTAACAGAGCGCAACGGCGGCGGATCCCCAGGGATCCGCCGCCGTTCTTTTTGTCATCCACGCCAGGCGGCCACACCGTCAAGCAAGTCACCAGCCGCTGCGGGTGGGGGTATGCCCCTGCCGGGAATCGTTGGGCATCGTCATTTCGGCCCGCAGTCCCAGAAGCCGGATGGGGCGGTCCGGCTCAATCCTGGCCATCAGGTCGAGGGTGCGCGCAAGCACCTCTGACGGGTCCGACGTCTCGGGGATCTTCCGGGCGTACGTCTTGGTGAGGAACGGCGCATAGCGGACTTTGAGCGTCAGTCCGATCACCGGCCGCCCCTCGGAAGCGACATCCTCCAGGACGCGCGCCGCCAACTCCCTGACGGCGTCGTCAATCTGGCCGGATTCCGTCAGGTCGCGCTGGAAGGTGGTTTCCCGGCTGTGCCCGCGCGCCACCCAGGGCGTGTCGTCGACGGTCCGTGCGCCGTCGCCCCGCCCGAGCTGGGCGTACCACGGACCCATCTTCGGGCCGAACTCCGGAACCAGGTCATTAGGGTTGGACGCTGCGAGCTGGGCAACCGTCTTGATGCCAAGGGTGGCGAGGCGGCGCGACACCTTGGTGCCCACGCCCCACAGCTCGATCGTCGGCCGGTCCCCCATAACGTCCAGCCAGTTCTCTTCGGTCAGCCGGAAGACGCCGGCGGGCTTGCCGAAGGACGTCGCCACCTTGGCGCGGACCAGTGTGTCGCCAATACCGACGCTGCAGTGCAGCCGGGTCCGCTCCAGCACGGCGTGCTGCAGCTGCCGGGCGTAGGCCAGGGGATCTTCCGTCTGCACCCCTACAAACGCTTCGTCCCACCCAAGCACCTGCACCGTGGCGCCTGGCTGCGAGTGCAGGACGGACATAACCTGTTCGGACGCTTCCAGATAGGCCACATGGTCCACGGGCAGGATGACGGCGTCCGGCACTTTCCGTGCCGCGATGCGCAGTGGCATTCCCGAGCCGACGCCGTACGCACGGGCCTCGTAGGACGCCGTCGACACCACCGCCCGCTCGGTGGGGTCCCCACGTCCGCCAATGATCACCGCCTTGCCGGCGAGCTCGGGCCTCCGAAGCACTTCCACGGCGGCGATGAACTGGTCCAGGTCCACATGCAGCACCCACGGTTCGCTCACACGCCCCAGTCTGCCCCGGCCCGGCGCCCCGCACCACCGTTCCAGCCCCATCCGTTGCGCCGTAACCGCCGTTTTGAGGCGCCGGTGGGGATTAAGGCGGGAACGCACGACGGCGGGACCCCCACCGAGGGGATCCCGCCGTCGTCGTACTGCTTGAGGATTAGCTGTAGAGCGCGTTCTTGGGCTCGTTGTTCTTGACCTTCTGCCAGCCCAGCCACAGGACCACCGCGAAGAACGGGATGGTGGCCAGGGTCCAGAGGCCCAGGTAGAACACCTCGCCGGACTTGCTGGTCATGGTGTCGAAGCCGATCAGCACGGTGATGGCCAGCAGCGCGATCAAACCGGCCCAGCTGGTCCACGGCGAACCGGGCATCGGCAGGCTGGAGGTGACGCCCTTCCGGTGGCGCAGCGCGATCTGGCTGGCGAAGATGGCGCCCCAGGTGAAGATCACGCCGATCGATGCGGTGTTCAGTGCCAGGTCAAACGCGTGCGAACCGCCCAGCCAGATGTTCAGCATGATGCCCACCAGGTAGAACGCGGCGATGGCAAGGATGGCCGCGTACGGGACGTGGCGGCGGGACATCCGGGTGAGCCACTGCGGGGCGTGGCCGTTGTTGGCCATGGTGCGGAACACGCGGCCGATCGAATACAGGCCCGAGTTGCAGGAGGACAGTGCCGCGGTGATCACGATCATGTTCATCACGTCACCCACCCAGGCAAGGCCCATCTGGCCGAACACCGTGACGAACGGGGACGTGCCCGCCACGTACTGGTCCGACGGCAGCAGCATGGCCAGCAGGGTCACGGAACCAACGTAGAACACCACAATGCGGAGTACGACGGCGCGGATCGCCTTGGGCACTTCGCGTTCCGGGTTCTGCATCTCGCCGGCGGTGATGCCCACGAGTTCGATGCCGTTGTAGGCGAAGATCACGGCGTTGAGGACCAGGACCATCACCAGCGCGCCCTTGGGGAACATACCGCCTTCGGCGGCGAAGAGGTTGGCGACCGATGCATTGCCGTCGCCCACCTGCGCGTTGGTGACCACCATGTAGGTGCCCACCACCAGGAAGATCAGGATTGCACCGACCTTGAGGCAGGAGGCCCAGAACTCGAACTCGCCGAACGCCTTGACGCTCAGCAGGTTGACGGCCACCAGGAGGGCCAGCGCGGCGATGGCCGAGGCCTCCACCGGGACGTTTGGGAAGAAGAACTGGAAGTAGAGGCCGATGGCGATCAGTTCGGCGATGCCGGTCATGCCCCAGTTGATGAAGTACATCCAGCCGGAGAGGAACGCGCCCTTTTTGCCGAACATCTCACCGGCGTAGCTCACGAAGGAGCCGGAGGTCTGGCGGTACATGATGAGCTCGCCCAGCGCCCGCATCAGCAGGTAGGCGATGAGGCCGGCGATGGCGTAGGAGAAGATCAGGGCCGGGCCGGTGGAGGCCAGGCGTCCGCCGGCTCCCATGAACAGGCCGACGCCGATGGCACCGCCCATGGCGATCATGGTGACGTGGCGCCTGCCCAGGGTCTTGCTATAACCCTCGGCGCTGAGGGTGGGGTCGACGGCGGTGGATGGTGCCGTGTTTTGCTGAAGATCTGTGGGGGTACTTTGAGGCACAACGATTCCTTGTGGGTTGGGGGTTGGCCGCATCCGGGCTACGCATGATTCCGCTCAGTAATTCGGTGTTTTGCCCTGTTGGACAACCGAATGTGATCGGAATCTCTCGTGGCGCCGAAGCTTCGAGCGGCTCGTCTATCCTACAAGACGCAACGGGGTGCTACGTGACGCGGGCTACACCGGGGTCTCCCGCCGCCCGCGGGACCAGGGTGACTCCCCGCCGTCGTCCTCCGATTCGACGGTTCCCTGCGCGTTCGACGCCGACGCGCGTCGAGTCTGCAGGGAACCGTCGATATGGGCGGCCGGTAGTCCGCGGCGCGCGTCGAGTCTACGGGGAACCGTCGAAACGGGCGCGGGCAGCCGTGGTCACCAGCAGCCGTGGGCCAGAATCAGGCCCGCGCCAGCACGCCCTTGTCCATGGAGTAGCGGAGCCACTGCCCGGTGACGGTGTCGCCGCCGAGGCTTCCGCCCGCCACCCCGCCGTCTTCGGCAGCGCGCCGGCACCGGGCGAACCATTCGCGGAGGGCGCGGTCGTGGCTGACCATCACGAGGGTCCCCGTGAAGGCCGCGAGCGCCGCCTCCAGCTGCTCCACCAGGACGGGTGCCAGGTGGTTGGTGGGCTCGTCCACAATCAGGGTGTTGTAGCCGCCCAGGAGCAGGCGGGCGAGGGCGAGCCGGCGCTGCTGCCCGGCGGACAGGCTCCCGACGGGGACGTGGAATTCGCTGGTGCGGAACAGTCCCAGCCGCAACAGGGCTTCGGCATGCTCGTCGATGTTGCCGCCCAGCCCGGCCGCAAACGCCGGCAGCAGCCGGAGCGAGGGCCGTTGCGGCAGCTCAAGTTCCTGCTGCAGGTAGCCCACCCGCTCCGGCCGGGTCACCCTTCCCTCGGCGGGCACCAGGGTGCCCGCCAGCACGGACAGCAACGTGGATTTGCCGGCGCCGTTCGGGCCGGTGATCAGGACCTTCTGGCCCAGGCCCGCCTGGAAGTCCGTGGCTTTAAGCCGGCCCGGAACGCTCACCCCGTGGACGGCCAGCAGGGTAGCTGGCTCCCCGCCGGCAACGGCAGCCGCCGCCCCGGAATTCAAGGACTCCGGCGCGGCAAGCCGCAGCGGAACCGGCGGCTGCTCCACGGGACTGGCCTCAAGGCGCCGCAGCCGTTCCTGGGCATTCCGGACCTGACTGCTGGCGGCCTTCTGCCAGGTGCCCGCCTTGAAGTCGAAGCCCATCTTGTCGCCGTCGCGCTTGCGGCCGTACCCCATGGTCCCGGCCACCGTCTCCGCCTGTCGCTTTTCGGCCTCCATGGCGTTCAACCAGCCGTGATACTGCTGGACCCAGCGCTGGCGTTCGGCTGCCTTCTCCCGGAGGTAGCCGTCGTAGCCGTTGCCGTAACGGTTCACGGCACGGCGCTCGGCATCCACCTCGATAATGGTGGCCGCCACCTTGCGAAGCAGCATCCGGTCGTGGGACACCACCACCAACGTGCCGCGGTGGGCCGCCAGCCGGTCCTCCAGCCAAGCGGTTCCGCGGGCGTCGAGGTGATTGGTGGGTTCGTCCAGGAGCAGGATGTCCGGCGGGTCGGCCAGGACGCAGGCCAGCGCCACGCGCTCCTGTTCCCCTCCGGAGAGCGAGCCCAAAGCACGGTTCCGGTCCAGGCCGCCCAGGCCCAGCCGGTCCAGCGCAGCCTCCACCCGCGATTCGGCGGCGTAGCCTTCGCGCAGCTGGTACTCCGTCTGCAGCCTGCCGTAGGCTTCCAGGTCGCTGTCCCCGGCGTCGGCGAGGCCGGTTTCGAGCCGGTCCAGCTCCGCTTCGAGGGCCCGCAGCGATGCGAGCGACGCGTCCACGGCGCCGCCCACGGTGAAGGACTCGGGCAGCCGATGGGTTTGGGCGAGATAGCCCACGCGGCCGCCGATGGTGGCGGATCCTTCGTTCGGCGATTCAAGCCCGGCCAGGATCCGCAGCAGCGTCGATTTGCCGGCGCCGTTTTCGCCGACCACCGCCACGTGCTCGCCCGCAGCAATGGTCAGCCTGATGCCGTCGAGCAGCAGGCGGTCCCCGTAGCCGTGGGAGACATCCGAAAGGTTGATGTGTTCGGTCAAGGGAAGTCCTCGCATAAGTTCCGCAGTGTGGCCGCCGGAGCTGAACCGGGTTGGCTCGTGCTCGACGGCGGCCCTGGAGGTGGGGAACAGCCCGGCGAAACCGGGCTGCTGGGCTAGGACTTCATCGCTCCAGCCTGCCCGCCGGGGGATGGTGAGTCAAGCATCCGCCGGCCCAAGCGGCAGCGAAGGCCGACGGCGGCACCCCAGCCAGGTGCCGCCGTCGCGCGTTTCCAAGCGGCGGCTATGCCGCGACAGCAACGGCCTTCCTGCGGCGGGCCTTCGCCAGCCGGGTGCCGATCAGTCCCTGCCGGGGGCTGAACAGATAGACGGCGGCGAACACCACACCCTGAGTGAGGACCACCATGGCGCCGGAGGCGGTGTCCAGGTAGTAGCTGAGGTAGATGCCCGCGAGGGAGCACACGGCCGAGACCACGGGGGCGATGACCAGCATGTGCGAGAAGCGGTCGGTCAGCAGGTATGCCGTGGCTCCGGGGATGATCAGCATGGCTACCACCAGGACCACACCCACGGTCTGCAGAGCCACTACCGAGGTCAGGGCGAGCAGGCCCAGGAGCAGCGCGCCGAGCCGTTGGGGTGAGAGCCCGATGGCGTGGGCGTGGGTGGGGTCGAAGGCGTAAAGGGTGAGGTCGCGCCGTTTGAGGATGAGGATGGCAAACGCCACCACACCCAGCACCAGGACCTGGATCAGGTCCGGCACGCTGACGCCGAGCAGGTTGCCGAAGATGATGTGGTTGAGGTCTGTCTGGCTGGGGGTCACCGAGATCAGCACCAGGCCCAGGGCGAACAGCGAGGAAAACACGATGCCGATCGCGGCGTCCTCCTTCACCCGGCTGGTGTTGCGGACCACCCCGATCAAAGTCACGGCAATGAGGGCGAACACCAGCGCTCCCAGCGCAAACGGCGCGCCCACGATGTACGCGAGCACTACGCCGGGCAGCACGGCGTGGGACACGGCATCGCCCATCAGTGACCAGCCGATCAGCACCAGCCAGCAGCTCAGCACGGCACAGACCACGGCGGCCACGGCGGTGGTGACCAGGGCACGGACCATAAAGTCATAGCTGAGCGGTTCGAGGAGTATCTCCATCAGTGGTTCACCCGTTTGCCGTCCGGACTGCCGGGAACCGTGCCGGCATGCCTGGCCGAAGTATTGCCCTCCGGCAGCTCCCGATCCAGCACGTCCAGGCCGAATGCCATCGCGAGGTTCTCTGGCTGCAGTACCACTTCCGGCGGCCCGTGCATCAGTACTTTGTGCATCAGCAGGACAGCCTCGTCGCATAGCTGGGGCAGGGCGTGCAGATCGTGCGTGGACACCAGAATGGTGCAGCCGTCCGAGGCGAGCTCCCGCAGCAGCCGGGTGATGGTGGCTTCGGACCGCTTGTCCACACCGGCGAAGGGTTCGTCCAGGAGCATGGTGGTGGCTCCCTGCGCGATACCGCGGGCCACAAAGGCGCGTTTCTTCTGGCCGCCGGAGAGCTGGCCTATCTGACGGCCGGCGTATGGCCCCAGTTCCACCCGGTCCAGGGCCTCGTCGACGGCGGCGCGGTCCGCTTTGGACGCACGCCGGGTGAATCCCTGGTGGCCGTAGCGGCCCATCATCACCACATCCTGCACGGACAGCGGAAACTGCCAGTCCACGTCCTCGCTCTGCGGCACGTAGCCGATCCCGCCCTGCTTTCGCGCCCTGGCCGGTGACTGTCCGTTGATCCTTACCGTCCCGGCGTCGGGCTTGATCATTCCCATGATCACCTTGAACAGCGTGGACTTGCCGGACCCGTTCATGCCCACCAGGCCGCAGATCCGGGCCGGCTCAAGGGTCAGGGTGGTTGCATCCAGTGCCCGGACCTCGCCGTAATGGACGGTGACGTTCTCCACGAGGATTGCCGGGGTGGTCATGATCCTGCCCCGGCGAGCGCCTTGGTGATGACCTCGGCGTCGTGCCGGATGAGGTCCAGGTAGGTGGGTACCGGCCCGTCCGCTTCAGAAAGCGAGTCGACATAGAGGGTGCCGCCGAACGAGGCCCCGGTAGCCCCCACCACCTGCTGCATGGGGGCGTCGGAGACAGTGGATTCGCAGAAGACTGCCGGGACTTTGTTGGCTTTGACGTACTCGATGGCGCGGGTGATCTGTTGCGGGGTGGCCTGCTGCTCGGCGTTGACGGCCCAGATGTAGACCTCCGTCAGCCCGGCGTCACGGGCCAGGTAGGAGAACGCGCCTTCGCAGGTGACCAGGGCGCGTTGGGTTTCGGGAACGGCGGAAAGGCTGGACTTCATCTGGTCCTGCACAGCCTGCAGCTCAGCCTTGTAGGCGTCACCGTTGGCTTTGAAAACGTCGGCGTTGTCCGGGTCCAGTTCGCTGAAGGCCTTCACCATGTTGTCCACGTAGATCTGCACGTTCACGGGCGACATCCAGGCGTGCGGGTTGGGCTTGCCCTGGTACGAGTCCTCGCTGATGGACATCACCTCCACGCCGTCACTCACCACGGCGTGCGGCACGTCCAGGCCTTCGACGAACTGGCCGAACCAGGCTTCAAGGTTGAGCCCGTTGTCCAGGATGAGGTTCGCTTTGGAGGCCTTCCGAATGTCCCCGGGGGTGGGTTCGTAGCCGTGGATCTCGGCGCCGGCCTTGGTGATGGACTCCACCGTCAGCTTGTCCCCCGCGACGTTCCGCGCGACGTCGGCCAGTACCGTGAAGGTGGTCAGCACCACAGGCTTGCTGTCGCTTCCATTCCCGGCGGCGCCCCCTCCGCAGGCAGTCAGCAGCAGGGAAAGGACGACGGCGGCCACCGCGGCTGTGCGGAGGCGCACCTTGCGGAGGGAGCTGGTTCGGGCGGCTACTTTGGCGCACCGAAACGAAAGTTTAGGCATACCGAATATTCTAGGGGAAGCACGATTCCCCCGGCAACGTCGCGCAGCCTCCCCCACCCCGTTGCCCTATCACTTGTGGTCCCCAAAACCGCCGAATGACAACCAGAAGTGATAGGGCAACGGTGCGGTGGGGCAGTCGGGCGATAGGCTGAAACCATGGCCACCGCACACCGGGTACCACCCGCACCACAGCCACAGCTCTACAGGTTTTCGGCCCTGGATGTGGTTGCGATGATTCTCTACGTGGCCCTGGCCGGGTTCTTCACCGTGGCCGGGGATCTGCTCGCGCCCTTCCTGCGGCAGATTGCCCCCACCCCTGCGGCTGCTTCCTACGCGATCAACCTGCTCTTTTATGCGTCCGTGGGCATATTGGCGTTCGTTGCTGCCCGCCGCGTGGTGTGGCGCGACCTGCGCGTGCTGGCCACCCGTCCATGGTTCACGCTGCTGATGGTCCCGGCCGCCGTCGTCGCCATGATGATCCTCTCCGCCATCGCGGTGGCTGCCAGCGGCAACGTGGAAACCTCGGAGAACCAGGCCGGACTCCAGGCCCTCATGCAGCAGGTCCCGGCGTGGCTGATGGTTCCGCTGCTGGTGGTGGTGGGCCCGTTCGTGGAGGAATTCATCTTCCGCCACCTGCTGATTGGCAAGCTAAGCCGCCGGGTGAACATCTGGGTGTGCTGCGTGCTGTCCGTGGTGCTGTTCGCCGCCCTGCACATCGTGGGGCAGGAGGAACTGACACTCACGGTCCTGATGCCTTACCTGGCCATGGGCGCAACGCTGGTGTTTGTGTATGTCTGGACGGGCCAGAACCTGATGTTCGCCTACTTTGTCCATGCCGCGAAGAACCTTCTGGCGGTGGTGTTCATCTATGCCATCCCGCCGGAGTTCTTCGAACAACTCGAGCAGGTTCCGGTCTGAGGCCAGCCCCTCCTCCCGGCGTGCCAGGCCCTGCAAACCCCTGTTGCACGGTACCCGGGCCACGTACCTTGGTGGGATGGGACTGAACATCCAGATTGTCATCGACTGCAGGGATCCGCACTACCTCGCCGCGTGGTGGGCCGAGTCGCTGGAGTGGGCGGTGGAACCGCAGGATGAGGGCTTCATCCGCTCCATGATTGACCAGGGTTTTGCCACGGAAGACCAGACCACCGTGCACAACGGCAAGCTGGTGTGGCGTACCGGCTGCGCAATCCGGCCGCCTGAGGAACTCGAAGCAAAAGCGCCGGAGCGGCGGCTTCTTTTCCAGACGGTGCCTGAGGGGAAGACGGGCAAGAACCGCGTTCATTGGGACATCAACCTGGCGGGCCGGGACAAGGACGAGGTGCGCCGCGAACTTGAGGCCCGCGGCGCCACGTTCCTGTGGACAGCCAACGAGGGGCCCCATTTCTGGCACACGATGGCTGACCCCGAGGGCAACGAGTTCTGCATCAGCTGACCCCGATTACTAGACTTGGACGGTGAGCAACCAAATCCCCGCCTCGGTGTCCGACGTCTTCGATCCCACCCGCTGGCGTGTTGTGTCTGGCTTTGACGACTTCCAGGACATGACCTACCACCGGCAGGTGGAGCGGGATTCCGACGGCGGCTGGCTGCGTGACCTGCCCACGGTGCGGATCGCTTTCAACCGCCCCGAGGTCCGCAACGCCTTCCGGCCGGGAACAGTGGATGAGCTGTACCGCGCGATGGACCACGCCCGGATGTCCCCCGATGTTGCCACCGTGCTGCTGACCGGCAACGGCCCCTCCCCCAAGGACGGCGGCCACTCCTTCTGCTCGGGCGGGGACCAGCGCATCAGGGGCCGGGACGGTTACCGGTACGCCGACGGTGAGACCCAGGAGAGCATCGATCCCGCGCGGGCAGGCAGGCTCCACATCCTGGAGGTGCAGCGGCTCATGCGCACCATGCCCAAGGTGGTCGTCGCCGTCGTCAACGGCTGGGCGGCTGGGGGCGGGCACTCCCTGCACGTGGTCTCCGACCTCACCATCGCCTCCCGCCAGTACGGAAAGTTCAAGCAGACGGACGCCACCGTCGGCAGTTTCGACGCCGGCTACGGCTCGGCCCTGCTGGCACGGCAGATCGGGCAGAAGGCCGCCCGGGAGATCTTTTTCCTGGCCCGCGAATATTCCGCAGAGGACATGGTCCGGATGGGGGCCGTCAATGAGGCGGTGGACCACGAACGCCTCGAAGAGGTGGCCCTGGAGTACGCGGCCGATATTGCACGGCAGTCGCCCCAGGCCATCAGGATGCTTAAGTTCGCCTTCAACCTTGCCGACGACGGCCTGGCCGGCCAACAGGTGTTCGCAGGTGAAGCCACCCGGCTGGCTTACATGACAGATGAAGCGGTGGAGGGGAAGGAAGCGTTCCTGGAAAAACGCGACCCCGACTGGTCCAGCTTCCCGCACTACTTCTAAGGCAGGACGGGCAATGAACACCGAACCCCAAGACACGCAAGTCGCAAACAGCGAGCCGCTCGACACAGGCGGAGCCGCCGGCGTCCTCGATATCGACCCCGCACTGAAGGCGCTGGCCGCCGCCCTCCACGGCGAGGGTCCCGCCGTCGAACTCTCCGAGGAAGACGGCACGCTGGTAGTGAGCCACCTCGAAACGCCCGGCTGCGATGACGCCGTTGCCGTGGTGCGCACCTCCGGATCCACCGGAACGCCCAAGGCCACCGTCCTGACAGTGGAATCATTGGCCGCGTCCTCGATGGCAACTGCCTTGGCGCTCAAGGGCGAGGGCCAGTGGCTCCTGGCGCTTCCCGTCCAGTACGTGGCAGGGGTCCAGGTCCTGGTGCGTTCGCTGTTCGCGGGCACCCGGCCCTGGGTGATGGACATGTCCGGCGGCTTTACGCCCGAAGCCTTCACCGCGGCGGCACAGGAACTGACGGACAAGATCCGGTTCACGTCGCTGGTCCCCACCCAGCTTCGGCGCCTGCTCGATTCACCGGCCCCGGAGACCCTTGCGGTCCTTCGCCGCTTTAACGCCGTCCTGTTGGGCGGCGCGCCCGCACCCGCCTCGCTGCTGGCCGCCGCAACGAATGCCGGTGTCCGGGTCATCACCACCTACGGTTCCGCCGAATCCTGCGGCGGCTGCGTCTACGACGGCTTCCCGCTCGAAGGGGTGTCCGTCCGCGTCGAGGAGGACGGCCGCATCCTGCTGGGAGGCGACACCATCGCCGCCGGCTACCTGGAAGCGCCGGACGAGGATGGCGCCACCTTCTTCGAGGAGGACGGCGTGCGCTGGTACCGCACCAGCGACCTCGGCAGCATCGACGATGACGGCCGGCTCACCGTCCTGGGCCGCGCCGACGACGTGATCATCACCGGCGGGATCAAGGTTTCGGCCGCCCACGTCCAGGAGGAGCTGGAAAAGTCCCACGGCGTGGCCGCGGCTTTTGTAGCCGGCGTGCCGTCTGCGGAATGGGGCCAGGCCGTGGCGGCTTACGTCGCACTGGCCGGGCCGCCGCGGGGCACCGACGGGCGTGCGGGCTCTCCGACCAGCGGGGAACACGGAGCCGTCCTTGCACAGGAATGGCACCGGACGCTGGGGATCCTCGCGCCTAAAACCGTGCTGGCTGCATCCTCCCTGCTGATGCTGCCCAACGGCAAACCCGACCGGCTGGCCATGGCCGCCGAACTCAACGCCCTGCACCAGGGAAAGTAAAGTAGACCTGCACCACCCGGCAGGGCCCCATCCTGCCGCCTTCCCCAAAGTAACGCGAGGTACTGACCGTGGCTACAGCCGCACAATGGATCCAAGGCGCCCGGCTCCGAACACTGCCGGCCGCGATCGCGCCGGTACTGATCGGCTCCGCGGCTGCCTATGAAATGGATTCGTTCCTGCTCTTCAACGCCATCCTCGCGGCGCTGGTGGCCCTCCTGCTCCAGGTGGGCGTGAACTTCGCCAACGACTACTCGGACGGTATCCGCGGAACTGACGACGACCGGGTGGGCCCGCTCCGCCTGGTGGGTTCGGGAGCCGCCAGCCCGGAGCATGTTAAGCGGGCAGCCTTCGGTGCGTTTGCTGCCGCCATGGTCTTCGGGCTGGTCCTGGTGGTGATCACCCAGAGCTGGTGGCTGATCCTGGTGGGGCTCGGCTGCGTGATGGCGGCCTGGGGCTACACGGGCGGCAAGAACCCGTACGGCTACATGGGACTGGGCGACGTTTTTGTGTTTGTGTTCTTCGGGCTGGTGGCAACGCTGGGCACCACGTACACACAGGCGGGGCAGATCAACCTGCCGGCCATCATTGGAGCGATCGGTACGGGCCTGATCGCCACGGCGCTGCTGATGGCCAACAACGTCCGGGACATCCCCACGGACATGCAGGCCGGCAAGAAGACCCTCGCCGTGCGGCTCGGCGACAAGCACGCGCGGGAGAGCTACGTGCTGATGCTCGCCGTGGCCATCATGCTGGTGGTGATCCTTGCGCCGGGGCGGCCGTGGATGCTGATCGTGCTGCTGCTGATTCCGGCCTGCCTGATGCCCGCGTGGCTGATGATCAACGGCCGCAAGCGCAAGAGCCTGATCCCGGTCCTGAAGCAGACCGGCCTGATCAACCTCGGCTACAGCCTGCTGTTCTCACTGGGCCTGGTGCTGAGCCACGGCTTCTAGGGCTGCCGGTGCCGCTGGCACCGGGGCTGCGCGGCCCTTGGCTTAGGGGCGCTTGGGGTCCTTGGCATCGTTGCTGATGGCGATGTCCGGATGGGCGTCCAGGAGCGAGTCCTCCGCGTGCGCGTCCTGGGCTTCACCTGCTGAACGGATCGGCTTGGCCTTGCCGGAGAAACGCTGGTGAATGGCCGCGGCTGCCTCGTCCCGCTGCTTCTGGAAGAAAAGGTAGCTCACGGCGAAGGCGATCAGTGCCGCGCAGATGACCGACATCAGCGCGCCCAGCTGGAGGAGCATAAAGACTGCAAACAGGGGGGCGAACAGAGCCAGGCGGATCAGGGAATATTTCAAAAAGGCCACTATTCCAGTTTAGCCGCCTCCCGCCCGAGGCCCCTGCGCCTCCTGACGATAGACTTGATGGCATGCTCCTCCGTGTGGCTTTGGCCGTCGCAGTCCTCGTCATCTTTGTGTATGGCCTCGTGGATGTGATCCGCACTGATGGACGCCTTACCCGGGGTATTTCCAAGCCGGCCTGGATCGTGGTCATGATTGTCCTGCCGGTAGTGGGCGCCATTCTCTGGCTCCTGATCGGCCGGCCCCGCGCGTCTTCCGCCCGGCAGCAGAGCCAGCGTCCTCCCGCCGCCCCGGACGACGATCCGGACTTCCTCCGCAACCTTGAGGCCCGCCGTCGCCACCAGGCGGAGGAGGAACGGCTCAAGAAGCTCAAGGAAGACCTGGATGCCAAGGCGAAAGACGACGACGCCAAGGGCAGCGGCAGGGACAAGCACGAGACCGACGAGCACGATACCGACGGACTGAAGTAGGGCGTATGGCTCAGGAACCTGACGGAGAAGACCGGCTGCGCACCACGTCCCAAGGGGCTGCAGCCCCGCCTTCGCCCTCAGGTCCGCCGGCGCCGCCGCCCAGGCCGGGGCTGTCCTATTCCACGCCCGCCCCCATAGCCGTCATCCCGGCGGCTCCGCGGAGCGTCCGGACTGCGCGGACCCTCTGGCTGCTCAGTTTTGTGGCCGGGCTCGCGGTCCTGGCGGGGTCCTTCCTCACCCGCGACTCCCATCTTGAACGGCTCCGCACGGTGGTGGAGCAGATGGCCCCCGGCGGGGACGCCGAAGCCGTCACCGCGGCCACGGGCATCGTCTTCTGGGGCAGTGGCGGGGCTGTCCTCCTGGTGATGCTGCTCGAGGCGGCGATGCTCGGCGTCGTGATGGGCCGGCAGGGCTGGGCACGCTGGGCTCTTTTGCCGCTCCTGGCCGGACACGTCCTGGTCCTGGCGGTGGCGGCCGTTTTCCTTGTGCCCGAAGGCGACGCCGGCAGTTACGTGGTGCTGCTCTGGGGACTCCAGCTCCTGCTGGCGCTCCTTGGGCTGGTGCTGTTCTTTGTGCCTTCCGCCAACGCGTGGCTGAAGTCGGGCCGGACCTAGGCTGTTGTCAGTGCCTCACACGGGCAGTTTGGCCGGTTGCAACGCACACTGGGCAACGACACCCTCGCAGCTGCGGATGACCACCCGGCAGGCATCAAGGGCGGAGCGGTCGGTCAGCGGGTTTTCCGCCACTGCCCGCCACCGCTCCAGGTAGCGGCGGGCTTCCGTCCCCAGCTGTTCCGCACCCGCATCAGCGTCGAGGCCGAGACGGACGTGTGACGAGGCGCCCCATCCTCCGATGAGCCCCTCGGCTTCGTTGGCCAGTTCCGGATCCAGCGGTACGCCTGTGGTCCGCAGAACCGCCAGCAGCCGCAGTTCACGGAATTCGTGGGCGTTGACCTGCAGCCGTTCGAGGGCGGCGGCCAGATGCCCTGTCCCCTCCCTCGGTGTTGTCCGCAGCAGGGTCTCCACCCCCACCAAAGCCGTCCTGGCCTTGAGCGCCCCGGCACGGGCCTGGAACTGGCGCCCCAGCATCTCCATCAGCGGATCCAGTCCGCTGCGCCGGGCGAGTTCGTGCGCCAGGGGGGTGGGCTCGGCAAAGCCATTGCGGAGCAGCACCACTGCCAGGCGGATGCCGAACAGACCAAACCTTTCGAGCAGAAAGGCGCGCGCCGCCGTCGTCAGTCCTTCCGGGCCGGCCGAGCGCAGGAACCGGTCCGCCGAGAGCAGCAGCTTTTCCCGCGCTGCCCGCTCCATCCCGGCCAGCAGCTGCAGCGCCTCAAAGTCGGACTGGCGCAGGCTCCGGGCGCTTTGGGCCAGGAGCCCGGCGACCGGGACCACCCCCAACGCCAGCTTCCGCAGGCTGTGGTCCCGGCGGTATCTTTCGGCCACCTCGCCGGCGGAGAGGAGTGAATCAATCCGTCCGGCCCCCACCTCATCTGCCCGGGAGAGGACCGCCAGGGCATTGACAGTGCCGGACCTCCCGGCCTCGGTGTCCTTGAACGATTCGAGGAACCGCAGATCGGAGGCGTGCATGTGGCGCATCAGATAGATGATGGCGTCGGCCTCTGAGGGGGTATCAGCCGGCGTCAGGAAGTTTGTGGACCGGGCGGACACATCCTCTGAGAGCGATGCAATGCCCGGGGTATCGATCAGCGTCATGTCCCGCAGGCCCGGTGACGGCCACTCCACCTCCAGCCGGTCCACCTCGTGGGCCTGCATGCTGCCCAGCACAAAAACGAGGCGGCCGTCCACGCGTTTGACCGGCAGGCTGCGCGGTTCGCCCTCCACGGGGTGAAGCGTGATCCTGGGGGTATGACCGTAGCGGTACCAGGTGACGATCCGTGTGCACTCCCCCGTGTCCGTGGGCGCTATCTCCTCACCGAGGATGGCGTTCAGTAGGGTGGACTTTCCGGCCTTCACCATCCCGGCCACGGCAATCCGAAGTGGTTCGGCAAGCCTTTTGGCATACCCCTGCAGCGCTGCCACAGCTGCAGGATCTTCACGGTAGACCTCCAACGCCTCCTGGACGAGGTCCGCCGCTTCCGCGAGGGTTGACGCTGTCATCCCACCGCCGCCACAGCCGAGGACGGCGCCGCTCCCATGCGCGCTGCACCGCTTGCAGGGCCTGGGCTGTCCGGGCCGGAAGTGCTTGGGCCGGAAGCGTTCGGGCCCCCAGCTGATGGGCCGGAAGTCTTCGGGCCGGAAGTGCGGGGGTGTTTGGCTGCCCCCGAGGCTACTTCGGCAGCCACTGCTTCCGCAGCCCGGGACAGGGCATCAACATTTTTCAGTTCTGCCTTGATCTCGCGGATGCGCACGTCCTTTTTCAACGCGTACGTTGTGGCGGCTTTTTGGGCTGCGGCAACGGAATCAGCCAGTGAACGGTGGTGCTCGTCCGCGATCTCCGTGAAGTGGTCACGGGTGGAGCGCTGCACCAGGCGCAGCCGGTCCTTCAACTGCTTGCCCACCTGGAAGGTGACGTCGTCCAACTGCCGCCGTACCAGGGCCTTCGCTTCGCTCTGCCTGCGCTTGAGCCGGGCCTCCTTGTCCTCCCGGTAGGCCTTGCGCCCCAGCAACAGGCCGGCACCGACGGAGAGGGGATTGATCAGGGCCATGCCGAAGATGCCCGTCAGAAGGCCAAACATCAGCACGCCGCCGTAGGAGCCGCGCATGCCGATCAGCACCTTTTGCGCGGAGTTGATCCGCCCGTCGTCGAGGGTTGGCATGTCGTCCACGGGGTCCAGTGCATCTCCCGTGTCCGAGACGTGCAGGACGGGCAACGTCACCTCCTCGGCAGCGAAGTGCTCGGCAACCTGGGCCGCCAGCCACTGCGCCCGCTCGTTGGTCCACACAAAGGTGTCCGAGATGGCGGCAGCGGCGCATTCCTCCAGCCACTTGGAGAACTCGGGCCAGGCCGGCCCGGGATCGCCCTGGTCGATGGCGGTTTCACCTTCCCGCTGAATCCGCCGCAAGCGGTCCCGAAGGTCATACTCCATGTCTGCAATGAGGTCGCTGATGCCGTCGTTCAGCGTGATCTGCCACCGCGCGGAGCGTTTGCGCAGGTCGTCAGCCTCAGCCCGGGCCGCCTCGAGGCCGGCGATCATCTGCGGCGTCCGTTCGGGATTCTCGAGGGCTTCAAGCTCTGACTGCAGCGACAACCGCAGGTTCTCGCACACGGAGAGCAGGTCCTGGCTGACCGAGCGCCGCTGGAGGCGTTCGGCCTTGCCCACAATCTCCTGGCGGATGTGGGTCATCAGCACCGGGAAGCCCGACTCCGCGTTCAGCTCGCCGTCCTGCAGCCGTGCCGCTTCCAAGCGAAGGTCGGAAGAGACCGAAAAAAGCGGAATGTCGGCGGCCACCTGGGCAAGGTGCCCCCGGTCGATCTCCTCGACGTGCCGCCAGTCCGGATAGAGGTCTGTCTTGGACAGGACACCCACAACGCTGGGGGTGATCCTCATGGCCTGGCGCAGGAAGCGCAACTCCGGTTCCGTGTACTCCTGGGAGGCGTCCGAAACCAGCAGCATGGCGTCTGCGGTGGGGAGGGCAGTAAGGGTGGTCAGGGTGTGTGACGAGTTCAGTCCCCCCACGCCCGGGGAGTCGATGACGGTGAGGCCGCCCATCAGTACTTTCCGGGGCAGGTACACCTCCCCTGCCACAAGCTTTTTGCTGTTGCCGGGGTTGCCCCGCTCGGAGACATAGCTGGCCAGGTCAGCTATGGGAACGGATTGGCGCTCGACGCCGGCTTCGTCGCCGGGGTCCGCGCCGGCCCTGGGAACCAGGATGGCAGCCGAGGCCGGGTCTCCGTAGCGGACCACGGTGGGGACAGAGGTTGCGATGTCGTCATCGACAGGACAGACCGGAGCGGTCACCAGCGCATTGATGAGCTTGCTTTTGCCTTGCTTGAATTCGCCGACGACGATGACCCGGATGCTTGGATCCTCCAGCCTTCCCATCGCCTGGTCCAGGCGTTTGCGGAGGTCGGCGCGGTCTCCAGTGCCCACCAATTCGAGGCCTTGTTGCACCAGTCGTACGAGTTGAGCCGCCGTCATCGGTGCTGAGGGTCTTGCCTGTCCTGCTTCCGCCACAGCATGTCCTTACTTCATGTCTCGAGAAATGGGACGTTCGGGCCCACGAAATGCCCGGCGGGAGGTTTGCGCCTCCTGCCGGGCACTTCTGGTCCCCCAGGACTATTAGCTTTCCGCTTCTGCGTCGTCACCGGCGACCGCGGTAGTGACATCGAACTCGTTGTCACTGACGATAAGCGACTCATCGATGCTGGTGAATTCGGCTTCGACGTCGCCAATTTCTACAGACTCATCGGTGTTGTTGAAGTTTTCCAGCTCAGTGTTCTGGTTGGCCACATTTTCGAGCTCGATGTTGGTCTCCTCATTGCCAACGTTTTCAAGCTCGCTGTTCTCGTTGCCGACGTTTTCCAGCTCGGTCGTCTCGTTGCCGACATTTTCAAGCTCGGTCGTCTCGTTGCCGACGTTTTCAAGCTCAATTTCCGTGTTGCCGACATCATTCAGGGAGTTATCGTTGCCGGAGTCGCGGACGTCGATGGTGGTCGAGTTGTCCTCGCGGTTGTCGGAGTTGTCGTTGAACGAATCCTGGATGTCAGCGTCCAGATCGACATCGGTATTGAACGAGTCGTTGATATCCGTACGCTCGTTGCCAACGGTGGCATCCCGGCCGGCGTTGATGGAGCTGTCCTTCGAGTTATCCGTGGAGTTGTCCGTGTTGTAGGAATCCTCGATGTTGTTGGAGTCTTCAACATCCGCATCGTCGCCGGCGGCGATGGCGCGGTCACCGGACGCGACTACGGAGTCGTTGTCGAACCACTGCTCCACGTCGCCGTCAGCCCAGATGTTCTGGTTGACGGACTGGTCCGTGATGGTGTCCCGGTCGTCCACCGTGGAGGTGTAGGAGTAGTTGTTCACAACGTGGTGCAGCTGCTGGACGGCATGGGCGTGATCGTCGCCGCCGTTGTTTCCTCCGCCGTTTCCGCCCCCATGATGCCCCCCGCCGCTGTTTCCGCCGCCGGTGCTGCCGCCGCCGCCGTTGTCATCAGTGCGGGCACTGTTGCCGCCGGTGTTGTACTCCCGGTCGAACCGGGAGGCGTTGACCGTGACGGGGGCGTAGTCCAGGACCACCGGCATTGCGGCGTCAACGTCAGCTGAGCAAACCTTGCCCAGGCCGTGGTCATCCAGAACCTTCTCCGGATTATCCAGGAAGTCCTGGGCCGCCTGGCGGTCGCCAAAGAGGTGCATCAGGAACTGGACGAGATCGTTTGCGAGTGTCATTTGATGGTCCTCAGTCTTCTCTAGGATGCGGATCGCCAGGCTGCGTTGCCGGGCTTGAATCAAACGTACGGTTCCCTTCGAGGACCGGGCATCGGGCCGTTTCCCCCTACCGGCGGTTCCCTTGCCGGGGAACGTACGGACCTGTTGTTAGGGGTACTAGGGGTTATTCCTGTTCGGGGTTTTCGGTGCCCAACGCCAGACGCAGCCTGGCCAGCAAATCCGAGCGGTTTTCAGCGCCAAGGCGGCGGCGCATGCGGGCGATGTGGTGTTCGGCAGTCCTGGGAGAGATGTAAATGGCCTCTCCGATCTCACGATATGTCTTGCCCTCAAGCACCAGCCGGGCCACTTCCTTTTCCCGCTCGCTCAGCCCCGAGCCGCCCGGCTGCACGCTGTTCGTCGACTCGGCAGCGGATGGGTTGCGCGGGTCCGTCCCCCCGGAGGTTCCATTCCCTGCTGTATTGCCCTGGGGGTGAAGGTCCCTTGCGCAGGACAGCAGACGCACCATGTCCTTCCGCTCTTCTGCCCGGGCAGCGGCGTGCCCCGCAAGCCTGGCACCTTCCCAGGGCATTCCCACCCTGCCCAGGCCCCGGGCTGCCACTTCCACGTCCGCGGTCTGGAACCTGCCGGCCAGCACAGAGACCCAGGCTTTGCCCGCTGCGGCCAGCATGGTGGCCAAGTGGCTGTGCTGGGCTGCCCGCGCGAGGGCTGCAGCATGCGGGGCCAGCTCTGCGGGGCTCTCGCCAAGCAGCGCTGCCTGCACGGCCGCCCAGTGGAAGGGCACTGCCCACAAGGGTGGATTACCAAGGCGGGCCAGCAGTTGTTTTGCCTCATCGAGGTAATGCGCCACGCGGCGGGTTTCCCGCAGCCGGGCGGCGGCAATCATCAACTCCCCCCATGGCAGGAGGCTGTACAGGTCCACGGAAGTGTGCAGCATTGCTTCACGTGCCCGCTCCCAGGCCATAACAAGTTCGGCTATCTCGCCGTTCCGTCGGGCAAGACCCACTTCCAGTGCGGCCCGCAGGAACTCATCCCTCGGCACCAAGGGCCAGTGGTTGGCCTTCGACGCCTCATTGATCGCGAGCCTGGCGTCTTCAAGTTTGTCCTGCTGCATGGCCGACCAGGCCTGAAGCAGGAAAAGCCGTGGTCCTGCGGCGTTACCGCCCTGGCCTGCGCCAGCGGCAGACCGGCATATGGTTTCCGCCAACTGCGGCTCTCCACTGTGCAGGGCCACCAGCGCGGCAAGAGCGGCCGGAGTGTCCGGAAGGGGAAGCGCAATACCAGTTGCATTGAGCATGTCCGAGGCATGGATCAGCAACGGGAGCGCTTGCTGCGGATCCTGCGCCAACGACTCAAGGATGCCCTTTCCGGTCTGGGCCAGCGCGGCGGCCAGCAGCGTGGGAGACACCGGGGGCAAATTCGGCCGGAACAGCGACTCGGCCGCGGACCGGTTGCCGCAGCCAATCAGGGCCACTGCGGCCAGTGGCGCCGACCGCCCCAACCTGGAGGCACCCAGCCAGCTGTAGGTCTCAGCACTGCTTGCCAGCATTCCCCGCTGCGCCCAGACTGCTGACGCTACGTCCACCCCGCGCAGGACGTCGGGAGGATCCGGACATACCAGCAGGGTGTCAATGGTGCGTGCGGCGGTGTCGAGATCCCCGTCGGCTGCGGAGGCCTGGGCACGCCGTGCGGCGGTTTCCATTTCGTCCGCTCCTGCCAATAAAGCTTCGTCGTAGAGCTGGGCAGCCAGGGCGGGGTCATGCTCCAAGGCCTTGTCGCCCGCGTGCTCCAGCTCGGCGGCAACCCGGGGATCCGCCAGGCCACCCCGGGCCAGCCCGCGGGCAAAGTCCACCCACGGCTGGCGGTCCGCGACGTATAGCGTGACAAGTTCGCGCTGGAGTGCGTGAACTCTCGCAGTGGGGGCTACGTTCAACAGTGCATGCTGGGCTGGTCCCACGACGCTTCCATCCGGTGAGAGCAGGCCTGCGGACTCGGCCCGCTCCACCAGGGCGTCAACGCTTTCCACCTCGCCGCAGTCAATCTTCCGCTGCAGCTCTGCCGGTAGGGGCCCGGGCAACGCGAAACCCACCGACAGCGCCAGCAGAAGCTCGCGCACCGCAGCGTTCTCACCCTTGAGCTGCCGGGCCATCTGCTCGGCAGCGCGGGGCGTTTGGCCCTGGTGGTTCAGGTCCGGCTGCAGAAATCCATGCACTTCCTCGCGGGTTTGGTGACCAGTCATCCTAGACCGCCGGCTCGGAGGTCGTCACCGGTGGTGGAGCGGGAGACGTCTCGGTAGCTGACACAGTAACCGGGGGCTCGGTCGCCGGTGGCGGCCCTTCGGTCACAGGCGTCGGCACCTCAGTTGCCGGAGGAGGCGGCGGCTGTTCCGTCACCGGCGGCGGTTCTTCCGTCACCGGCGGCGGTTCTTCCGTCACCGGCGGCGGTTGTTCCGTCACGGGAGTCGGTGGGGGCGGTTCTTCGGTCGCCACGGGAGGTGGCGGAGGTTCAGTTGAGGGAGTACCTGGGGCGGTAGTACCGGGGGCAGGGGTCCCTGGTCCGGTCGTGTCGCCCGTGAGAGGGCCAGTCGTCCCGGCAGGATCCTGCGGCCCGGCAGCTGCTCCGCCGGCCGCAGCACCTGTGGTTCCGGAACCGTCGGCAGCCGCACCACCGGTTGGGCTTGCGCCTGTCCCGCCAGATGAGGGGCGGCTGGTGGGCGAGGCCGCCACGTTCAGTCCCGGCCCGCCCACAGGCGCTGCCTTTTGGTTCGCGCCTGCTTCTATGCCTGCTACGGGCACCCCGGCAGCCGCCGCGGCTCCCTGGCCTGCTCCACTGCCGCCGCCTGGATTACCCGGGCCGGGAGCAGTTCCCTGATCCGTGCCGTCCGCAGCCTCGGCATCTGGAATGAACATTGCGGTCAGGTTGCCGAAGCCTTCCGGGCTCTGCGCCGCTGTTGCCGTGAGGACTGAAAACAATGCCGCAGCAGCTGCGATGGCAGTCACCCGGACCGCCGGCTTCGGAGCATGCGCGCCCCCGTGGCCATGCCCGTGGGCCGCCCCCGCGGCCACCGCACCCGCCGGGGACGCACCCTTCCGCGACCAGCTGGCCCGGCGTTCGGGAACGTGCCCGGCAGGGTCTGCAGGAAGCCCGACGGCGGTGAAGCCGGCTTCCACGGCCGCCGCCCCCGCCGCCGATTCCCCGGCTTCGGGGACTTCTGCACGTGCCAAGACAGCCGAAACTGCGGCGCCCATGCATATGGATGACTTCGGATCGGCGTCGACGGCCAGGGGCCGGTCCAGCTGTTCCGATATCAGCTGGGCCACGAGCGGAATCCGCGATGATCCACCAATGAGCAGCACGGCGGTAAGGTCTGCCGGCTCCAGTGCCATGCCGGTTAAAGACTGCTCCAGCGCATCCACCGTGTCGCGGACGGCATCCGTGATCAGTGCTTCGAACTCCGAACGGACCAGGCGGACCTGTTGCTGGACACCGGGAAGAAGCACGGAAATAGTAGCCTCGCTGTCGGCCGAGAGCGCCTCCTTGGCTTCCACGCACTCACGCCGCAGCCGTGCCAGGGCCCCGCGCACCCCTGCATCCCCGGGGTCAAGTTTCGAGAGGACATCTCCGGTGTGCCCGGCGACGTAACGGAACACTTCGGCGTCAAAGTCGGCACCGCCAAGGTTTTCGATGCCCTCCGGGCGTCCCACCAACTCGAACCGGCCCGTGCCTGCCTTCCTCAGGACAGCGGTGTCGAAAGTACCTCCGCCGAGGTCGTAGACCGCAATGGTGCTGCCCTCTTCCACCCGGACCTGGGAGGCGTAGTACACGGCGGCCGCTTCAGGCTCAGCGATGAGGGTGACGTTCTCCAGGCCCCGGGCGGCCATGGCCGCCCGGATTACCGAGGTGCGGTGGCCACCCCAGGCGGCGGGATGGGTGAGGACGACTTCCGACGGCGGCGCGCCCTCGCGCTCTTCGGCCCGGTCCGCCACCCAGCGCACCATCGTGGCGAAAACATCCTCCGCGGGAAGGGACAGCGTGCCCACGGAGATGGGTACCGAGTCGCCGACCCGGCGCTTGAACTCGCGGACTACCCTTGCGGGGGAATCAAGGCCGCGGCGTTCTGCCGCCTCCCCCACCAGGATGGTTCCAACCTCCGGATAGTAGATGACCGAGGGCACAGATGCTCCCCGAAGGCCCAAAGGAAGGCATTCGGGGGAAGGAGATGATCCTTGATCAAGCCGGGCAATGGCGGCAGCAGTGAAACTTGTCCCGACATCAATGGCGAGAACGTAGTTCATGGGGACCTCGGCAAAGCTAACGTTTCGCCTGCAAGCTTCATTACCGGCGAACGTCACCAACGTAGCATCACGGCTTGACCGCGAACAGCCCTATTTGCCGCGCCGATCGTTATTCTGCCGCCGTACCGCTGGCGTTAGTGAGAAACTCCTGTTCAGAGTCCTGAGTACGAATGCAGCCCGTTGAAGAATTGGTTGACAATAGTGAAGTTGAAGATGACACAGAGGTATCCCACGATTGACAGCCAGGCAGCCCTGGTGCCGGTCCAGCCCCGCGTTGCCCTGGCGTGCAGGTAGCCTGCGTAAACAACCCAGATGACAAACGTCCACACTTCCTTGGTGTCCCAGCCCCAGAAACGGCCCCAGGCTTTTTCAGCCCAGATGGCCCCGAACATCAGGGTGAAGGTCCAGCCGATGAAGGCGATGGCGTTGATGCGGTAGGACAGGTTCTCGAGGCTCAGGGCGGACGGCACCAGGCGCATAAAGCCCAGCTT
The DNA here is from genome assembly GCF_042879835.1 of Pseudarthrobacter sp. NPDC058329. Lineage (NCBI taxonomy): Bacteria > Bacillati > Actinomycetota > Actinomycetes > Micrococcales > Micrococcaceae > Pseudarthrobacter > Pseudarthrobacter sp. NPDC058329. The sequence continues at coordinate 40,050 of NZ_JBHVZR010000006.1, read as the reverse complement.
GTCGGCACCACCCGCGGCAACCGTCCTCAGCCGGCGCGCCTGGACGAGCTGCAGCGCCGACATCGCAAACGTCAGGGTGAACAGGGCCGAGGAAAGCACCGCGATGGACACATGGATGATCAGCCAGTAACTCTGCAGCGCCGGGACGAGGTGGCCCACCGGTGTCCAGTAGGCCACGGAGGCGGCTACCAGCATGATGATCACCAGGCCCACCACGAACGTGCCGAGGAAGCGCAGGTCGCGGCGGATCAGCACCAGCAGGAACACGGCGGCAGCAACGAAGGCGCCGGTGGTGAGGAACTCGTACATATTGCCCCAGGGCACCCGCCCCGCACCCAGCGCACGGGTCAGCACGCCGGCTCCGTGGATCAGCGCACCGAGGACTGTCAGGGCAACGGCCACCCGGGCGGGCGCGCGCCGCTCGGCTGCGTACCGCATGTCGGCGTCGGCGGTGATGCCTCCCCCGGCGCCGTTGCTTGCTGACCGGGCAGAGGACGACGTCGGCCGTTCAGCCCTGCCCGCCGGCCCGGCGAGCTGGGACTCGCTGCGGCTTCCCGCGTTGGCGCCTACCGGCACCCGCGCGGGCTCTTCTTCTGCCTGCGCCGCCTTAAGGTCGATGGCGCGCAGTGCCTTGCTGCTCTTGGCCAGGTCCCAGGCGAAAGCGATGAATGCCACCGTGTAGGTCCCCGCAGCCAGCAGCATAAAGAGCTCGCTGTACTGGCCCATGGTTTCGTTGATTCCGTACGGCATTACTGATCCTTTTCGGGCCCGGTGGGGCCTGCTGGGGTGGTGGCTGAGCCTGCCTTTGCGGCAGGGCCCGCGCTATTATCGCGCGCGCTGCTGGGAGTTTCTTGGAAGGACCCGGTGGGATCCGGGTCAGGGTCCAGGTGCCATTCCCCGGACAGCAGCTTCCTGACGGCTTCGGCTTCGGCGGCAAGCCGGTGGTCCTCGCCGCGGGCAAGGAGCCCGTACTCCACCATCGTGCGGCCGTCGGCGTGGGTGCCGGTGCGGACCCATACGCGGCGGCGGTTGACGTAGAGGGACAGGATCAGGCCGACCACCGCGAGGAGCGCGAAGATCAGGGCGTAGAGCTGGCCGGGATTGTGGTGGATGTCCACGCCGATGTAGCGCTTGACGCCGTCGAAGCTGATGGTGCCTTTGCCGTCGGGAAGGGTGTAGCTGCTTCCGGGGGCAAGGGTGATGCCGCCGGCGTCCAGGTTCCTCGCGTTCAGGGGTGTTAGGTCCTGGACATCCAGTTCGAAGACGTTCTGCGGGGAGCCGTCGTCCAGGCCCAGGTCGCCGTAGTAGGAGTTCAACGTCAGCTGCGGGTTGAAGAGTTCGGGATCGCCGCTGAAGGAAATTCCCTCGTTGGAGATGAAGGCCGTGGGCAGGAAGAAGCCGGCGAAGCCCAGCTGGTCCGGCTTGGCGTCCGGAACCTTGATCACCACCGAGGAGTAGTAGTTGTCCCCCTGCAGCTTGGCCACCACAGGTCCCTGCATGGCCACGTTTCCGTCGCCGTCCCGGATGGTCACCACGGGCGCGTAGCCGTTGCCGGTGAGGTAGATGCTGGTGCCGCCCAGTGTGACGGGATCGTTGACCTTCAGGATTTCCTGCTGCGCCGGAGCGTCCGGGTTTTCCTTGGTGGTTACCGCGGCTGAGAAGTCGATGGGCTGGCCTTCCTTGCCCTCCGACTCGCGGTCGAAAGTGATGTCGAACTTGTCCAGCTGCACTGAGTAGGGCTGGAGCTGGTTGGACTGGAAGTTGGTGCCGGGGGTGAACTGGTCGTAGCCCACCAGGGTGTTGACGAACGTGTCGCCCTCCACCAGGATCCGCTGTCCGCTGTAGCCGAACAGGCCGCCGATGGCGACGGACACCAGAACCCCGATCAGGGACGTGTGGAAAACCAGGTTTCCCACTTCCTTCGTGAAGCCGCGCTCGGCGCCCAGCGAGGGACGCTCGCCGCCGCTGTCCCGGACCTCCACGCGGTAGCCGCGCTTCTTCAGCACTCCCGCAGCGCTGGTGATGGCCTCCGACGCCGGGATCCCGGCGTCGGACGGAATGACCAGCGTGCCGTACTCCGGGAGGCGGGACAGGCGTTTGGGGGTGCGCGGCGGCTGGGAGCGCATGGCCTTGTAGTGGGCGATAGCGCGGGGCACCACGCAGCCGATCAGGGAAATGAACAGCAGCAGGTAGATGGCCGAGAACCAGGCCGAGGAGTAGACGTCGTACAGCTGCAGGGTGTCCAGCAGCTGCCCGTAGTCCGGGTTGTCCTTGATGTATTGCGTGACCACGGACGGGTTGGCCGGCCGCTGCGGAAACAGTGAGCCCGGGACGGCCGCGACGGCGAGGAGCAGCAGCAGGAACAGTGCGGTGCGCATGCTGGTCAGCTGGGTCCAGGCCCAGCGGAGCATGCCCATCGGCCCCAGCGCAGGCAGCGTCGCTTCCGCCTTGGCCTCTGATACTTTGGCGCCGGCCACCGGGGCAGGGGACTTCTTGTCTACGTTCACACGCTCGCTCATCAGATCGGCAACTTCACGTCGGTTTGGAACCAGTACTGCAGCCCGGTCACCCAGGTCCCCCACACGCCGCTGGCCATCAGCAGCCCCAGGACCACCAGGATGCCGCCGCCGATCCGCTGGATGGCGAGGCGGTGCTTCCGGAAGAACGCCATCACGCCCATCCCGCGGCGGAGCGCCAGGGCAATCAGGAGGAAGGGGATGCCCAACCCGAGGCTGTACACGAAGGCCAGGAAGGCGCCCTTCGCGGCGGACGAGCCGCCGGAGAGGCTCAGGAGCTGGACCGCGGAATAGGTGGGCCCGATGCACGGGGCCCAGCCGAGACCGAACGTGAGGCCCAGCAGCGGTGCGCCCCACAGCCCCGCCGGTGGCTTGGCATGGATTTTGGCGTCCCGCTGCAGCCAGCTGAAGCCGCCCATAAACACCACGCCCATCACGATCACCAGGATGCCGAGCACCTGGGTGATCCAGGCATTCTGCGAGCCGGTGATCAGGGTGCCCAGCTGCCCGAACGCACCGCCGAGGAGGACGAAGATCACGGAGAAACCCAGCACGAACAGCCCGATACCCACCAGCATCCGGCCGCGCTTCTGCTTCTCCAGGTCAACGCCGCTGAGCCCCGTGACATACCCCAGGTAGCCGGGAACCAGCGGAAGGACGCAGGGGGACAGGAAGGAGACCAGTCCGGCCAGCAGCGCCACCGGAATGGCGAGGAGGAGCGAGCCGTTGAGGATGGCTTCGGCGAAAGGGCTGTTCACGGCTACTCGGCCACGGCGGCAGCGATGAGGGCTTTCAGCGTGCCCTTTTGGATCTCGCCCAGGACGCGGGAGGCCACCCGCCCCTGCTTGTCCAGCACCAGCGTGGTGGGGACAGCGCCGGGGGGAACCAGTCCGGAAACGGCCAGCAGGACGCCGCCGTCCTTGTCGTCAAAGCTGGGGTAGGTCAGGTTGAAGGACTTGTCGAAGGCTTCGGCGGTGGCCTTCTCATCCCGCAGGTTGACGCCGAAGAACTGCACGCCCTGGGGCTGGAACTCCTGGTGCAGCTCTTCCAGGATGGGCGCCTCCACCCTGCAGGGGGCGCAGGCGGCGAACCAGAAGTTCAGGACGGTGACTTTGCCCTGGAAGTCGGACGGCGCAACCGCCGTGCCGTTGAACAAAGTGCCGTTGACCTGGACGGCGGATTTCCGGTCCTCCGCCGCAAACTCGGTGACGGAGCCGTCGCCGGCCACGTAGTTTTTGTTGTCCCCGGCCCTGGCCTGCTCGGCGAGGGCATCCTCCTGGGCACACGCCGAGAGGCCCAGGGTGAGCGCGGTCAGGGCGAGACCGCCGGCGGCGAGCACGCTGCGGCGGGAGGTGGCGGGCTGGCCCGGCCGGCCCTTGGTGGTGAAACTGTCGGTCACTTCTAGGCTCCAGGGGTGCTGGCCGCACCGGGAAGAAGGGACGCCGCGGGTTCGCTGTAGGTGACTCGCACAAGTGCGCCGTCGTCGTCGAACACCAGCGACGTGATGGAGGTCAGCGTGCACTCACGCTTTCGCGGGTCGTGCCACAGGGGCTTGCCCTCGGCGCTGAGCCGGGTGGCCCAGATGGGAAGCTGGTGGCTGACCATGATCGCTTCCGGTCCGTCTGTCCCAAAATCGCCGTCAGCGAGCTCGATGGCGCGGAGGCGGGCCTCCTGCGCCGCTTCCATGACCCTGGCTGCCTGCTGCTTGTAGGGCTCGCCCCACGACGGCCGCAGGGGGTTGACCAGCCGCGGCCAGTGCTTGGGCCTGCGCAGTTCAGCCTTGGAAACTTTCATGCCCTCGAAGTAGTTTTCCGCTTCGATGATCCGCTCGTCGGTGTGGATCTGCAGCTGCAGGGCGTCCGACGTCGGCCGGGCAGTTTCCTGCGCCCGGTCCAGCGGGGAGGCGGCCAGGTAGGTGATGCGCGCTCCGCTTTCGGCACGCTGCCGGAAGTGCTCCGCGAGGGTCAGGGCCATCTCCTTTCCCAGCTCGGAGAGGTGGAATTCGGGCAGCCTTCCGTACAAAACGCCGTCGGGATTGTGGACCTCGCCGTGGCGGAGCAGATGGACAGTGGCTTGGGGCATGTTTACCAGTTTCTCAAAGATGGCGTGCGATCCGAAATCTTCTACACCCAGTAGAACTCAAGTATTTGAAGAAATGTTCCGAACCCGGGAACAAAAGATGCAAATGCATGTTTATACTGGATGCAGCAGTTAGTTGATGATTCAACAAATGAAGCTTCAACGCCACCCGACAAACAGGTAACACCCCAAGGAGAAACATCATGGCACTTCCCGCAGACGTCACCACCGGCACCTGGACCCTGGACAACTCCCACAGCGAGATTGGCTTCACCGTCCGCCACGCAGGCATCAGCAAGGTCCGCGGCCAGTTCAAGGACGCCGCAGCCACCTTGGAACTCGGCCAGGACGTGGCAGATTCGAAAATCAGCGCCACCATCCAGACCGCCAGCTTCGACTCCGGCGACGCCAACCGCGACGGCCACGTCCGTGGCGAGGACTTCTTCGACGTGGAGAAGTTCCCCGAGATGTCCTTCGTTTCCAACGGTCTCGTGGCCAAGGGCAACAGCTACGAGCTGACCGGCGACCTCACCATCAAGGGCGTCACCCGCCCCGTCACGCTGGACACCGAGTTCAACGGCGTGGCCGTGGACCCGTTCGGCAACACCCGCGCCGGCGTTTCCGCTGAGACCACCATCAGCCGCAAGGACTTTGGCCTGACTTGGAACGCCGTCCTCGAGACCGGCGGCGTCCTGGTGAGCGACAAGGTTGCCATCAACCTCGAACTCGCCTTCATCGCTCCTGCAGCGTAGTTCCCGCACCAGCAGGGATCCTGCATCAGCAGTTCCTGCATCAGCGCACCTGATTCACGGCACCCCGGCACCGGCTTCGGCCAGCGCCGGGGTGCCGCCTTTTAAACCGGCCCCTCCCCAGGCACGCAGGGCTACAGTGATGGCCATGAGCAACTTCGACAGCACCAGGCCCCGCAACGGCTTCGCCGGCATGTTCTCCGTGGCGGGCCTTCCCACCGAGCTCAAGGTCTCGTTCTGGATCTGGTTCCTCGGCGGCATCCTCGGGCTTCTGGGCGGAATGCTGGGCATGCTCGCCTCGCTGGTGCTTTTTGCCGCGGCGCCCGCTGCGGCCGTTGGGGTGGTGCTGCTTATGCTGCTGGCCGCTGCCGTTGGTGCCGCGCAGATCGTTTTTGCGCTCAGGATGAAGGAGGGAAAGCAGTGGGCGCGGCTGGCCCTCACGGTGCTGACCGGCGTCGCACTGCTCCTGGCCCTTATCAACATGGCGATGCGGGTTGGCCAAGGCGGCAACTGGGCGGGCTTCCTGATCAGCCTCGCAGCAACGGTCCTGCTCTGGCTGCCCAACTCGCAGGCATGGTTTGCAGCGGTAAGGAACAGAGGCTAGCGGGTCCTCACAGGACAACCGCCCGGGCAGGGGGCGGAATACCTCCCTGGAATGACTCATCTGCCGCCGGTCCGGGGGTACGGTGGACTTAAGCCATGCTGGGGGTAGGGCACAGGACCGAAACCCGGCAGCCTACCAGAACCCGCCACGCCAAAGGACAGCTCATGAGTAATCCTCCCGTCCCGCCCCCCGTGCCCAACGATCCGGAGCAGGGCAACCAGGAGCCGCGTTACGGGGAAAATGCCCCGCAGTACGGGCAGAACGCTCCCCAGTACGGGCAGAACCCGCCGCAGTATGGCCAGAACCCGCCACAGTTTGGCCAATCCGGTGCGCCGCAGTACGGGGAAAACACTCCGCAGTATGGCCAGAACCCACCGCAGGCTCCGGGCTTCGGCCAGCAGCCGTACGGGCAGCAGCCATACGGGCAGTCCCCCTACAGCCAGTACCCGTCGGAGCAGCCGCAGCCCGCGGGCAGCCAAGGCGTGCCGCAGCTGGTCAACATCTCGTTCTGGCTGCTGATCGCCTCCGCCGCGATCTTCGTCATTTCGATGCTTACCGGACTCACCCAGCTGGATGATCCGGTTTTCCGGCAGACCTTCGAGCAACAGGTGGAGGGCACCGGAGCCGGTGTCTCCTACGAGGACATCAAGGGCGTCATTGCCGGCACCCTGGTGGTCTTCGCGCTCCTGGGCGCAGGACTCTACCTGCTGGTGGCCTTCTTCATCCGCAAGGGCAAGAACTGGGCCCGGATCCTGGGGACCGTCTTCGCGGCGCTGTCCATCTTCGGCCTGTTCGGCGTCCCGAGCATCGGAACCCTCGGCACGCTCCTGGGGATCGCCGCCATCGTCCTGCTGTACCTGCCGGCAGCTGCTCCCTACTTCCAGAAGCAGCAGCCCTTCGCCAATCCGTACGGCGGCGGCATGGGCAACCCTTACGGCCGGTAAGCAACGCTCTTTTTCCACACCTGCGGGCGTGGGTCCCGGAACCGCCTGAACCCTAGGCGGTCTGCCCCGGGGCCTGCGCCCGTTGTGCGTGGTAAGCCAGGATCTGCAGTTCCGTGGCCATGTCCACTTTGCGGAGGTTGACCCCCTCCGGCACCTGGAGCATCACGGGGGCGAAGCTCAGGACGCTGCGGACCCCCGCGGCCACCACCCGGTCGCAGACATCCTGCGCCACGGCGGCCGGCAGCGCCAGTACCACCATGTTCGCTCCGGTCCGGTGCAGCACGGCTTCCAGATCGGCGACGTCGCTGACGCGCAGCCATCCCACCTCGTTCCCCACCACCATCTGGTCCGCGTCAAAGATGGCCACGACGTCGAAGCCCCGGGATTCGAAGCCGCCGTACCGCGCCAGGGCCTTGCCGAGGTTGCCGGCACCAACGATGGCCACCTTCCAGTCGTGCGTCAGTCCCAGTGCCGCGGCGATGTGACGGCTGAGGTACTGCACCTCGTAGCCGACACCGCGGGTACCGTAGGAGCCCACGTGGGACAGGTCCTTGCGCAGCGTGGCTGAACTGACACCGGAGGCTTCAGCGAGGGATTCGGAGGAGACACGCTCCACCCCTTCGGCGAGCAGGGTGTTCAGGGCACGCAAATAGAGCGTCAGCCGGGCCACCGCTGCGGGTGGAATCTGTTTGGCCGGCGTACCCGTGGTGTCCGGAAGATCCGGGACAGCCTGGGGAGTTGGATCCAGCGAAGCCACCAGCCCCTCCCTCGCATCGCGTTGTGACTCCACTCTAGAGCCCTCCGGCCGATGCCAACAAAGCAGCGGGCCACAAAACGTACGTGCTCACCGGCACTGCTTCCCTACTGGGCCATGGCCCGCTGCAGCACGCGTTCCAGCCGGGTCTCGTCGATCTTCCAGAAGTCGCGCTGCACACCGTCCACCAGCACCACCGGGATTTCCTCGGCGTAGCGGTCCCGCAGTTCCGGCTGGTGGTCCACCAGCTCTTCCGTCCACTCAAGCCCCAACGAAGCAGTGACCCGGCCGACGGCGTCCCGCGCTTCTTCGCACAGGTGGCAGTCAGCTTTGGTGATCAGGACGACGCGCGGTGTAGCCATGGGTTAACCGTATCCCCGTTGGCTGGGGCCCGCGACGCCGACGGTGGCCACCGACTGGATTGACTAGACTCAGCTTTATGCCCGAGGAGAAGTACGTCGCCGTAGTCACAAAGCCGGTTGCGGCGCCGCAGCCCGGCGAGGCGGCGTTCTTCGATGTGGACAACACCCTCATGCGCGGCGCCAGCCTCTTCCATGTTGCCCGCAAGATGCACCAGCGCGGCGCCTTCACGCTTGCCCAGGCTGCCGGGTTCGCGTGGAAGCAATTCAAGTTCGTGGCCCGCGGCGAGAATATGGACGACGTCCACGCCGTCCGGGACTCCGCACTCACCCTGGCCGCAGGCATCACCGTGGACGACGTCAAGGCCCTCGGCGAGGAGGTCTACGACGAGATGATCGCCTCCCGGATCTGGCCGGGCGCCAAAGCCCTGGCCGAGCAGCATCTGCGGGTGGGGCGGCGTGTCTGGCTGGTGACCGCGACCCCCATCGAAGTTGCCACCGTGATCTCAACCCGACTGGGACTCACCGGAGCACTGGGCACCGTCGGGGAGGTTTCCGAGGGCATGTACACCGGCCGCCTGGTGGGGGACATCCTGCACGGCTCCGCCAAGGCAGTGGCCGTCCAGGCGATCGCCGACGCCGAGGAGCTGGACCTTAAACGCTGCTGGGCTTACAGCGACTCCTACAACGACATCCCGCTGCTCACCCTGGTGGGCCATCCGGTGGCCATCAACCCGGACGCCCGCCTCCGCCGCCATGCCCGCGATAACAACTGGCCGGTCTACGATTTCCGGGCCGGCAGGCGGGCGGCAACGTTCGGCCTCAAGGCAGCCACCGCCGGCGGTGCGGTGTACGGACTGTGGAAAGGCTTCGCCCGCATCCGTGGCCCCCGCATCTAGGTAGCGCGAAGTGTCGTTCCGGGCACCCAAAGCGACACTTGGCGCTACCTGGTTGGGTAGAACAGAAATGCCCGCCGCCTCGGAAGGCGACGGGCATTTCCACGCTGTTGAAAGTATCTCTACTTCTTGTTGCGGCGCTGGTGACGGGTCTTGCGAAGCAGCTTGCGGTGCTTCTTCTTGGCCATACGCTTGCGACGCTTCTTAATAACTGAACCCACGAAAGTTCCTCACAAACTAGATGCAGTACCTGTCTGATGGAAAGTGTTCGTGGACAGAGCTACGAACTGAACAACTGACAGATTCTTACAATGACGTAAAACGTTCCTTAACAGGGTACCGCCTATCGGGGGCGGCTTCTGACCGGAGGGACTCCGACCGGCGGAATTACGGCGAATGCGACGGGAAGGCTCAGGCTGTTTCCGTGTGGCCGTCCACTACGGCGCCTTTGAGGTACTGGTCCACAGCGGTTTCGGGGACCCGGTAGGAGCGGCCGAACCGCACTGCCGGCATCTCCCCGGAGTGGACCAGGCGGTAAACGGTCATTTTGGAGACGCGCATGACCTGGGCAACTTCAGCCACGGTCAGGAACTTCGCGTTGGAGAAGTTCTGTTCTGCAGACATTTCCCTATTTTCCTTTGCTGACGGATGGACAACAGTGACCCCATGTACGTGCCAATGCGGTGTTCCGATGCTGAGCCATCCACCAACCACCTTCTAGATACTCTAGATGTTCCTGTGGCAGAAGTGAAAGTAGTACCGTCCCCCTACTTACTCCCCTATTTAGCCGTCCTGCGCTTGCGTGCGGACGCAGCCAACTGGTCCAGCACCGGGACGGAAACGTCCCAATCCATGCACGCGTCCGTCACGCTCTGCCCGTACACGAGCTCCGACCGGCCGGCAGCGTGCTCGGCAACATCGAGGTTCTGCGCGCCGCCCACCAGGAAGCTTTCGAGCATGACCCCGGCGATGGCCTGCGCCGAAGCCCCGCCGTCCTCAAGCTGGGCGCCGATCTCCAGCGCCACCTCGGCCTGGCGGTGGTGGCTCTTGCCGCTGTTCGCGTGGCTGGCGTCAACGATGAGGCGCGGGTTCAGCTGCTTGCCGGCGAGCTTGGCAGAGGCGCTTTCGACGTCGGCCGCTGAGTAGTTCGGTCCCTTGCGTCCGCCGCGGAGGATGACGTGGGTATCCGGGTTGCCGGCGGTGGCCACCAGCGCGGCCCGGCCGTCGCCGTCAATGCCGAGGAAAGCCTGGGCCGCCGCGGCGGCACCGCAGGCGTCGATGGCCACCTGGAGGTCGCCGTCGGTCCCGTTCTTGAAGCCGATGGGCATGGAAAGGCCGGAGGCGAGCTGCCGGTGGATCTGGCTCTCGGTGGTGCGGGCCCCGATGGCACCCCAGGAGATCAGGTCCGCCATGTACTGCGGGCTGATGGGCTCGAGGAATTCGGTGGCGGTGGGAAGTCCGAGCGCGGTGACCTGCTGCAGGAAGTGCCGTGCCGTCCGGAGCCCGGTGACCATGTCGTGGCTGCCGTCCAGGCGCGGATCGTTGATCAGGCCCTTCCAGCCGACGGTGGTGCGGGGCTTCTCGAAGTAGGTCCGCATCACGATCAGCAGGTCTTCCTTGTGCTTCTCCGCCTGGCTGACCAGCCGCCGTGCGTACTCCAGCCCGGCCTTGGGGTCGTGGATGGAGCACGGTCCCACAATCACCAGCAAGCGGTCGTCCACGCCGTCCATGATGGCGCGGACTTCGTCACGTCCGCGTTCGACGACGCCTGCCGCCCGGGCATCCAGCGGCAGTTCCGCGATCAGTCCGGAAGGGGTGGGCAGCGCGGTGAATTCGCTGACGCGCAGGTTGGACGTGGACTTCGCCGTGGATTCCCTGCGGGAGTTGCCGGCGGTGGCGCTTGCGGGGGCTGTTGCGGTGCTCATGTTCGGGTCCTGTTCCAGAAGGGAAGCGGGCCCAGTCAGAACCCGCCGGAGAAACGGCGAAGGGCAGAGAATAGTCTCTGCCCTGTTGGCTCTGAAGGAAAGTTGGATGCGTGTCAGTTAGACGCGGGCCCCTCCAGAGCCAACGAAAAATACGCATACCAACGGTTTGTCATGCCATGAACCATAACCGGAAGCTGCCGCCGCCGCAAAAGTGTTACGTCGCATCGCGGGACAGGCTGGCCACCAGTTCCGCGTGCCTTTGGTCTGTCAGGCGGTACCAGTGCATGATCCCGACGGCGGCCAGCACCAGCGCTCCGGGGAGCAGCCCCGCCGCTGCCCTGATGGCGAGGGTGGCTGCCTCAGATTGCTCGGCCGTGCCGGAGACGTAGCCGCCCCAGGCGAGCGAGAAGGCTACCAGGGCTCCGCCGAAACCCATGCCCAGTTTCCGGGTGGCGGCCAGGAGTGCGTAGTTGATGCCCTGGACCCGGACTCCGGTTTTCCATTCGCCGTACTCCACGGTGTCGGCGATCAGAGCCCACGTGAGGATGCTGACCGAGGCCGACGCAAGGAGCCCCAGGACGAGGCCTGCCAAGCCGAGCAGTGGAACGTCCGCGGGCGCGAGGAAGACCAGCGCGCCGCCGAGCGTCCCGAGTCCCCCGCCCGCGCTGTAGACGGCGCGCTTGCCCCACCGCGCCACCGGACGCGGCATCAGGACGGCCAATATCAAGGTGATGGCCACCTGCGCGCCGGCCATGACCGGGAACAGGTCCACACGGAATATAACGTCGCGGAGGTAGTAGAACTGGGAGGCGGCGGTGGCGGATGTGCCGGTGACGAAGAGGATGGAACTGACGCACAGGATCACCAGCGGCGAATTGGCCTTCAGGGCTGCGATGCTCTGGCTGAGGGTGATTTTGGGGATACTGCCGGGAACCCGTTCAAGGCAGATCGTGCCCGTGAAGGCATACAGCGCCGATCCCACAATGGCGAACGCGATGGTGAGCCAGGTGAAGACCTGCTGCATGTCCTGCCCCGCCCCGAGGAGCGGTGCGATGAAGAAGCCAAGAGTGGCGCCCACGGACAACCCGCCAAGGGTCCGGGCGCCGCCAAGCCGGGCCCGGTCCCTGGCGTCCTGCGTCATGGCTCCGACCAGGCAGCCGTAAGGAACGTTGACCATGCTGTAGGCAACGCACACGAGCCCGTAGGTGCAGTACGCGTAGAGCAGTTTCAGTGCGGGGTCGACGTCCGGGACATGGAAGACCGCAACGCTCAGCAGCAGGGGGATGAAGCCGAACATCAGGAAGGGCCGGAACCTGCCCCAGCGTTTGCTGTGCACACGGTCCACGATGCGGCCGGCCGCAATATCCGTGAAGGCGTTGAATACCCGCGCCACCAGCAGCAGCGTTCCTGCCGCCGCGGCGCCGATGCCCGCGACGTCCGTGTAGTAAACCAGCAGGAACATGTTCCCGGTGGTGATGATCATGCTGTTGGCAGCATCGCCGGCTCCGTAGCCGAAAACACTGAGCCTGCTGAGCTTCTTCATGAGTCCCTTGTCCTGCGGGCTCGGAAACCGTTTTCTCACACCCGCAGGAAGGAACTTACCCCAAAATCTTGCGCAGAAACAGCAGTTGCCTGATCCAGTGGTGTTCCTGGCCGCCTTCGTGGTTGTTGAACCGGTAAACCTCGATCTCCTTGGGCGCGCCGGTACCGGATGAATCGGCGGCGCCGGCGCCGTAGGCATTGAAGCTCGCGAACACGGTGGATGGCGGGCAGATGTCGTCCATCCGGGCAGCCGAGTACAAGGCAGGTGCCGTTGCCCACCGGGCCAGGTTGACGCCGTCGAAATAGCGCAGGACCGCGAGCATGGGCTCGTACCGGTCCCGGTGGCGGGCGAGGAAGGCTGCGATTTCCGGGTACGGGCCCCGCGGGGTGATGTCGATGGCGCGCGGGAAGTCCTGCAGGAACGGGACATCGGGCATGGCCGCCACGACGCCGTCGAGCCTGCCTGCCGCCAAGCCGGCAACAGCCACAACGATCCCCCCGCCCTGGCTGACACCCGCGAGGACAACCCGCGACGGGTCGATGGCCGGGTGGCTTTGGGCAGCCTCCACCGCACGGAAGGCGTCCACGTACACGCGGCGGTAGTAGTAGTCCTCCCGGCTGACGGCACCACGGGTCATCAGGCCCGCATGTGCCACCTCCCCGGCGGAAGGATGCGGATCCGGCGTCTCGCCCAGCGTCCCGCCGTAGCCCTGGCCCCGGGTATCCATGATGAAGTGCGCGTAACCTGCCTGCGCCCATCTCGTGTCCTGGTTCACCAGTCCCCGGCCGCCCGAATACCCCACGTACTGAACCACCACCGGCAACCTGCTGCCGGCGGCCCGGTTGACGGGAAGGTGCAGCCAGCCCTTGATGGGGGCACCCCCGTACCCGGCAAACGTCACGTCAAAGGTGTGGATGACGGAGAGGTGGTTCTCCACCGGCTCGAAGGAGGCGGCCAGCGGAAACGCCTGCGCCTCCTCGATGGTGGCATTCCAGAATTCGCGGAAGTCCTCCGGCGGCGTGACCTCCGAGGTGTAGTTCCGGAGCTGGGCCAGAGGGAGGTCAAAGAGGGGCATCGGAGTCCGTCCTGTTGGTGTGGTTGCTGTACGCCCTATGTGCCCGGCGCCGCCGTGGGTTACAGCCGCGAAAGCTCCGGCGCGAAGACCTCCAGGGGGCTGCCGGCAACCACCAGGGCCCGGAGGTCCCTCAGCACGCCGTCAATGGCCCCCGCAGCGCGCGCCTGTACCAGGACGTTGCCCAGCGCTGTGGCCTCCACCGGACCTGCCACCACTTTCCTGCCGGTGGCGTCAGCGGTGAGCTGGCAGAGCAGCCGGTTCTGGGAACCGCCGCCCACTACGTGCACCACGTCCACCGAACGGTCGGCGAGCCGTTCGGCGTCGCGGATGGTGCGGGCGTAGCCGGTGGCGAGGCTGTCCATGATGCAGCGGGTGATGGCCGCGGGATCGTCCGGCAGCACTTCTCCAACGAGGCGGACCGCTGCGCGGATGCGTTCGGGCATGTTGTCCGGGGCGATGAAGCAGGGATCATCCGGGTTGATCTGCGGCCCGCCGGGCGGCAGTGCGGCCGCGGCGGCCAGCAGCGCGGGGAGCTCGGGCCGGAATCCTTCGGTGGCCCAGGTCCGCTGGCATTCGCTGAGGAGCCAGAGTCCGCCCATGTTGCGGAGGTAGCGGATGGTGCCGTCCACGCCGCGTTCGTTGGTGAAGTTCGCCTCGCGGCTGGCTTCGGTGAGGACGGGGTGTTTCAGTTCCAGCCCCACGAGGGACCAGGTGCCGGAGGAGATGTAAGCGAAGTTTTCCTCCTGCGCGGGGACGGCGGCGACGGCGGAGGCTGTGTCGTGCGAGCCCACTGCCACCACCCGGGTGTCCTGGGGCAGTCCCACCTGCGCGGCGATGGCCGGCAGGAGGGTGCCAACGGTTTCCCCGGGCTGGATCAGCGGCGGGAACAGGTCCTTTCGCAGGCCCAGGGCGGTGAGGAACTCGGTGGCCCACTCCCCCGCCACGGCGTCGAACAGGCCGGTGGTGGAGGCGTTGGTCGCCTCGGTCCGCCGCTGTCCGGTGAGGAGGAACGCGATCAGGTCCGGAATCAGGAGTGCCTGCACCCCGGCCAGGTCCGGCTCGGAGGCGAGCTGGTAGATAGTGTTGAACTGCAGGAACTGCAGCCCCGTGGTGCCGTACAGGCGCGCGGGGTCCAGTTTCCGGTGCACGGGCTCGACGGCGGTACGGCTGCGGTCGTCGCGGTAGCTGAAAGGCTGGCCCGTCAGCTCGCCCGCGGCGTTGACCAGGCCGTAGTCCACGGCCCAGGTGTCGATGCCGATGCTGGCCACCCTCTCACCCTGCGCGGCGGCGACGGTAGCTGCCGCGGCGAGGCCCTTGAGCACCTCGCCGAAGAGTGCGTTGAAGTCCCAGCGGAGGCCGCCGTCGATCTCCACCACACCGTTGGGAAAGCGGTGCACAACTTCGAGCTCCACACTGTTGTCCCCGCCGGCCCGAACCCGGCCCAGGATGACCCTGCCCGAGGAGGCGCCAATATCGACCGCGGCGAACACCTTGGCGGGCCCTGCGGAAACTGCCCCGGCCGAAGCCGGGGCAGTTTCATGGGTGCGTCCGGTGCTCATCGCAGGAAGGCTGCGGCCACTCCGGCGTCCACGGGGATGTGCAGGCCGGTGGTGTGGGACAGTTCGTTGCTGGTGAGGACGGCGGCGGCGTTGGCCACGTGCTCGGGCAGGACCTCGCGCTTGAGCAGGGTGCGCTGGGCGTAGTACTCGCCCAGCTTTTCCTCGTCCACCCCGTAGACGGCGGCGCGTTTGGCGCCCCAGCCGCCGGCGAAGATCCCGGAGCCGCGGACCACGCCGTCGGGGTTGATGCCGTTGACGCGGATGCCGTGCTCGCCCAGTTCCGCGGCGAGCAGCCGCACCTGGTGGGCCTGGTCTGCCTTGGTGGCGGAGTAGGCGATGTTGTTCGGGCCGGCGAACACCGAGTTCTTGGAGGAGATGTAGATGATGTCCCCGCCCAGGCCCTGGGCGATCATGACCTTCGCGGCGGCCTTGGCCACCAGGAACGAGCCCTTCGCCATGACGTTGTGCTGCAGGTCCCAGTCCTTCTCGGTGGTTTCCAGCAGCGGCTTGGAAATGGACAAGCCGGCGTTGTTGACCACCAGGTCCACCCCGCCGAACGCCAGCACGGCGGCGTCGATCGCTGCCGCGACCTGCGCTTCGTCCGTGACGTCGGCCTGGACGCCGATGGCAACGTCCGGCCCGCCCAGCTCTTCGGCGACCTTTTCGGCGTTCTCGAGGTTCAGGTCAGCGATGACCACGCACGCGCCCTCCGCTGCGAGGCGGGTGGCGATGGCCTTGCCGATGCCGGACGCCGCGCCGGTCACCAGTGCGATGCGGGTCGCGTGGGATTTGGGCTTGGGCAGCCGGGCGAGCTTGGCTTCCTCCAGCGCCCAGTACTCGATCCGGAACTTTTCGGATTCCTCGATCGGGGCGTAGGTGGAGATCGCCTCAGCCCCGCGCATCACGTTGATGGCATTGAGGTAGAACTCCCCGGCCACCCGGGCGGTCTGCTTGTTCGCACCGTACGAGAACATGCCCACACCCGGAACCAGGACGATGGCCGGGTCCGCGCCGCGCAGGGCCGGGGACTCGGAATCGGCGTGGCGGTCGTAGTAGGCCTGGTAGTCCTCGCGGTAGTCGGCGTGCAGCTCATGCAACCGGGCAATGGAGTCCTCAACCGTCGCGTCGGCGGGCAGGTCCAGAATGAGCGGCTTTACCTTGGTGCGCAGGAAGTGGTCCGGGCAGGAGGTGCCCAAAGCGCCCAGGCGCGGGTGCTCCGCAGCTTCAAGGAAGTCAAGGACGACGGCGTCATCACTGAAGTGCCCCAGCTGCGGCTTGTCGGTGGAGGCCAGGCCGCGGATCACCGGCGCCAGGGCTGCTGCCTTCGCGCGGCGCTCCGATTCGGGCAGGGCGCCGTAGCCGGGGAGCCTGGGACCGAAGGGCTCGGCCTTGCCGTTCTCGCGGATGTATTTCTCGGCCTGATCGATGATCCACAGCGAGTTCGCTTCCGCTTCCTCAGACGTGGCGCCCCAGGCGGTGATGCCGTGCCCGCCCAGGATGGTGCCGATGGCCTGCGGGTTCATCTCCTTGATCGCGGCGATGTCCAGGCCCAGCTGGAACCCGGGGCGGCGCCAGGGAACCCAGAGGACCTTGTTGCCGAAGATCTTCGTAGTCAGCGCCTCCCCGTCCACCGCGGTAGCGATGGCGATGCCGGAGTCCGGGTGCAGGTGGTCCACGTGCGCGGCGTCCACCAGGCCGTGCATGGCGGTGTCGATCGAGGGGGCGGCGCCGCCCTTGCCGTGCAGGCAGTAATCGAACGCGGCCACCATCTCGTCTTCCCGCTCAACGCCGGGGTAGACGTTCTTCAGCGCGTTCAGCCGGTCCAGGCGCAGCACCGCCAGGTTCTGGGCCCTCAGCGTGCCCAGGTCCCCGCCGGAACCCTTGACCCAGAGCAGCTGGACGTCCTCACCCGTGACCGGGTCCTTCTCGGTGCCCTTGGCCGAGGTGTTGCCGCCGGCGAAGTTGGTGTTCCGCTTGTCCGCGCCCAGGCGGTTGGAACGGGAAATCAGGTCTTCAACAGTCTTGTTCGTCATAACTCTTAGGCGCCCCATCCGGCTTGCTGGCCGCCTGCGCGGTCCTCGTTGATCTTCTTCTGGTAGCCGCTGGCCTTGAACGCGGCCAGCGGGTCCGCGGGCAGGCCGCGGGATTCACGCCACTCGGCCAGGACCGGGCGGACGTCGGTGTAGAAGGCATCGTTGAAGATGCCGTTCGCGGCCAGCACATCGCCGGCGCGCTGAGCCTCGGCCAGGGCTTCGGTGTCGATCAGCAGGGCGCGGGCGGTCATTTCCTGGACGTTCAGGACCGAACGGATCTGGCCCGGGATCTTCTCCTCCAGGTTGTGGCACTGGTCCAGCATCAGGGCCACGCCGGAGTCCTTGCCGAAGCCGCCGCCGCGGATCACCTCATGCATGATGCGGAACAGCTGGAACGGGTCCGCCGCGCCAACAATCAGGTCATCATCGGCGTAGAAGCGCGAGTTGAAGTCGAACGAGCCCAGCTTGCCCAGGCGCAACAGCTGCATCACGATGAACTCGATGTTGGTGCCCGGCGCGTGGTGGCCGGTATCCAGGCAGACAAACGCCTTCTCCCCCAGCGCGAGGGTCTGGGCGTAGGAGGTGCCCCAGTCCGGAACATCGGTGTGGTAGAAAGCCGGCTCGAAGAACTTGTACTCCAGCACCAGCCGCTGTTCAGCACCCAGGGCGGCGTAAATCTCCTGCAGGGACTCGGCCAAGCGGTCCTGGCGGCCGCGGATATCATCCTGGCCCGGATAATTGGTGCCGTCAGCCAGCCAAATCTTCAGGTCCTTGGACCCGGTGGCGTGCATAATCTCGATGCAGTCCAGGTGGTGATCGATCGCGCGGCGGCGGACAGACTCGTTCGAGGACGTCAGCGAACCGAACTTGTACTCATCATCCTGGAAGGTGTTGGAATTGATGGTGCCCAGGCCAACGCCCAGCCCTGCAGCGTACTCCTTCAAAGCGGAGTAGTCATCCACCTTGTCCCAAGGAATGTGCAGCGCAACCGTAGGAGCCAGCCCGGTCAGCTCGTGGACCTTTGCAGCATCCGCGAGCTTTTCCTGCACGGTGCGCGGGGTGCCGGGCGTGCCGAACACCTTGAACCGCGTACCGGAATTTCCATAAGCCCACGAGGGGACCTCGATGGCAAGCTCCTCGAGCCTGCCCAGCGCCGTTGCTACGTCATTCATGATGGTGGTTCTTTCCGGTGTCTTGGTGAGCTGTGGTCTGGTTGGTGCTGATGTGTTCCGGTGCGGCCCCACTGCTGGAGCCCCTGGGTGTGGAATCCTGCGCCTCTCAGCTTGCGGAGGCCTCTGCCGCCGCCAGCTGGCTGTCGAGGTTGAAGACTTCCTCAAGGATCAGGAACCCCTCATCGGGCGCCTGGTCCGTGTTTTCGAAAAGTTTGGCCATCTCGGCCTGCCAACGGGTGTTGACGCCGGCAAGCGCCATGCGTGCCCGGGCTGCGTCAAAATCGTCGCATTCCAGGTACCCGATCAGGAGCCCGTCCTCCCCGAGGAAAAGGGAGTAGTTGTTCCAGCCGGCGTCCTTCAGCGCCCGCAGCATCTCCGGCCACACGGCAGCGTGGCGGCGGCGGTACTCGTCAATCAGCGCCGGCTGGACCGAGGAACGGAAACACACCCTCATTTGGAACTCTCCTGAACTCGCAAATCTTTGAATCGTTTCATTGTTACGATTCAAAGTACTCTTGAACGAGAGCAGGTGTCAAGCATTCCGGGACCTGTTCCTTACCAAGACCGGGAGGCGGATGCGCCCGGCCCAGCAGCACGGAGAATCATGAACCGCTCAGCCAGCATCAAGGACGTCGCCAACCATGCCAGCGTGGCGGTAGGAACTGTTTCGAATGTGCTGAACTACCCGGACAGGGTCTCGCAGCGGACCAAGGAGCGGGTGCTGCGTGCCATCGACGAACTCGGCTTCGTCCGAAATGACGCTGCCCGCCAACTGCGCGCCGGCCACAGCCGCACCATTGGACTGATCGTCCTGGACGTGGGAAACCCGTTCTTCACCTCCGTGGTGCGCGCGGCCGAGGACGCCGCCGCGCTCCAGGGCAGCGCGGTGCTGCTGGGCGACAGCGGGCACGACGCCGGCCGCGAGGCCAACTACATCGATCTGTTCCAGGAGCAGCGCGTCCAGGGGCTGCTCATTTCGCCCGTGGGCGATGTCACCGAGCGCCTGGACCATCTCCGCGAGCGCGGTGTGCCCACCGTGCTGGTGGACCGCCTGGCTGACGAGGACAAGTTCAGCTCAGTTGCCGTTGACGACGACGCCGGCGGGTACCTGGCTGCGCGGCACCTGCTGGACACCGGCCGCCGTCGGCTCGCCTTTGTGGGTGGCTCCACGTCCATCCGCCAGGTGGCGGACCGCCTGCAGGGCGCCCGGCGTGCGGTGAAGGAAGCGCCGGACGCCACCCTGGAGGTACTTCAGTCAGACGGCATGACTGTCCTGGCCGGACGCAGCGTGGGCAACACGCTGGTGGCCCGGGACCGCGGGGATCTGCCGGACGGGATCTTCTGCGCCAACGACCTCCTGGCGCTCGGCGTCATGCAGTCACTCACCATGACGCACACCTTCCGAATTCCGGAGGACATTGCCCTGATCGGCTACGACGACATTGACTTCGCCGTCTCCGCCGTGGTGCCCCTCTCATCCATCCGGCAGCCCACCGAGGCGCTGGGCAGGACGGCCATCGAACTCCTGGCCGAGGAGGTTGAAGCCCAGCATCCCCGGCACCGCGCGGTGATCTTCACCCCCGAGCTGGTGGTTCGGCAGAGTACCGGGGCGCCGTCCGCGAACTAACCGGCCTGGCAGTGCGGCGGGCTAACCGGCCTGCCGCAGCCAGGCCATGGACTCCGGCCTGGAAGTAAAGAAGCGGGTGGGGCACGGCGGGACGTGCACACCCAGGAAAAAGTTGGCCAGGATCCGGTCCACCGGGCTGGAGCCCAGCAGCGCGATCCGGTTCGCCGCACACGGGATCGAGAACACGGAGCGGGCCGCCCTGGTGACGTTCTCGGTAGTGGCCATGTCCACCAGCATGGGAAAAGTCCTGTCCCCAGCTATCTCGTTGACGGCTGCCATAGCCGCCTGGGCGTCCTGCTGTTCTATACGGACTTGCGGCTCCCAGATAAGGTGGATGACGCCGTCGGAACGCAACTCCACGGTGCCCTTGCCACCATCAACCACTACAGGCTCCATACCCAGTCTCCCTCCCAGTGCAGACTCCCCTATTCTGCTCCCACTTTGACCCGGCGGCCGCCCTGACCTGTTGCACAGCCTGCCCACAGGCTTCCCGAACCGCAGGCACAGCGCCCGTCCGTAAGAAAGAGACATGACACAACGCGCGATCAGACCATCCACCCTTATTGTGGTGCTGGGAATCGATGGTGCCGGAAAATCAACTGCAGCAGAGGCAGTGGCCGGGCTGTTGCCCGGCACGCCGGTGCTGGTCCTGGGAAACTACTCCGGGCGGAAAACCATCGCCGCCCTGGCCCAGCGCTTTCGGTTGCCGCTTCCCGGCCAGGTTGCAGACGTCCTTGAAACCACTGTCAGGGTCTTCAGCGTCCTGCTCAACCACCTGCGCGCCGCCCGCTTTGACGGGGTGGTCATCATGGACAGGCACCTGTACTGCCAGTTGGCGTTGCGGAAAGCCCGGGGTATCCGCAGCCGCAGGCTGCTCGAAGCCCTGCTCGGGGTGCTGCCGCAGGCCCAAGCAGTGGTCTACTTCAACATCCCGGCGGAGCAGGCGCACGAACGGATTGCCCTCAGGGGCGAGGACCAGGAAACCCTCGAGGACCTCCAGCGGTTCCACAAGGCCTACACCGAGCTGCCCTGGTACCCCGGCTTCGCTGTCATCGACGCAAGCGGCACCACCGAAAACAGCGCGCTGCAGCTACAGCAGATCATCACCGCGGCGCTGCCATCTTCAGCGTCCTTACCCCAGTGACGCCGCGCTGGAGAATCTGATCCGCCAAACCCTGCCGCTGCCCTTGTGGGGCAGGGGCAGCAGAAGCAAGGATTGGTTATGGACGACCTGCGGCACACAGCCAGACACCTGCTGCAGCGCAATGATCTTGGCCTGATCGACCTCTGGATCCTCTACTGGAACCATGGCGGGCGTTGCCACCCCTTTGACTTTGATGCCTTCATCCACGAGGTGCTGCCCGTCGAGTGGTTCGACATTGGGGCCCTTCAGTGTGCGGTCCAGGAACTCGCCTTGGAAGCCGCGGCCTGATCGGCCTGCCCTGCTACAGCTTCTCCACCACCAGGTTCCGGTAGGCCGCACGGAGCGGTGCCATCTGCCGGAACCCCACATGGCCTCCGCCCAGCACCTTCTCCGACGGGTCCGTCCAGTCCAGCAGCGGCAACCCGTTGATGGAAAAGGCCACCCGCCGGCCGTCCTTGACCACTTCCATCCGGTAGAAATCAACGGCGTCCTCTGCGGGCGGCAATGGGTCAGCTCCCTGTGCCACGAGCTCGAAACCGGCGCTTTTCCGCAGGTTGCAGGTGCGGAAGGCGCGTTCGGACTGGTATTTGTGCCGGAAATAGGAGACGTGCAGGGCGTCGATGTCGCCGGAGTGGTACTGCGGGTAGTAGCCCGTCCGCGGCGCGAGCCCGGCGGAAAACAGATCCCGCCCGCCGTGCCCGTTCGCTGAAAAGAACACCATGGCCAGCCCGGGTTCCTCCACCGGAAAGAACTCCCAGCTGATCCGGATGCCGTCCGGGAACTGCTCCGGGCACCAGAACGTCCAGTGGGCGTGGTCGCCAAACTCCTCGTGGTCCAGCAAACCGGAAAGTTCCAGCGCGCCGCCAAGGTTTCCCATGCTCAGCGGCCCTTCGGCCACCCAGTCCGCCACGTCCGCGGGACCGCTGAGCGGGTTGCTGTAGAGCACCTTCGTGCCCAAGCCAGCGGCGCCCACCTAGCCGCGTCCCGCCGTCGTACCTGACAACGCGGAGTCACTTTGGGCCCAATATTCGCCATTCTTTGGGCCGGATGTGACCCCGCGTTGCTGGGGACCGAAGCCCAGCGTCTGAAGCTGTGCGGCCACATGCCCCGCCACCAGGGCGGCGCCTTCCTGCGAGAAGTGTGTGTTGTCGGTGAGGCCGCCGGGCCAGAAGGCGTGCGTCCCCGGCCCGAAGTGGCAGAAAAGATCCTTCGAAGCCTCCCTGCCCAGCCGCTGGTACAGCCCGCGGGTCCAGGCGTTCAGGTCGATGACCGGCAGGCCCAGCTCCAGGCCCAGTTCGCGGACCACCTCCGGGTAGTCCTCCAGGCTCTCCTCCAAAACAGCGTCCGACGACGGGCGGTCCAGTAAGTGCCGCCGCTCCACCGGGGTGCACAGGACAGGCAGCGCGCCCAGGGCACGGACGTCGGCCACCATGGTGCGCAGGTTGGCGGCGTAACCCGTCCGTGCCGCGAGGTGCGGCCTTTTCTGGTCGTTGTGGCCGAACTGGATCAGCACCAGGTCGCCGCCGCCCGCCTCCGCCAGCAGCCGGGCCCACAGCCCTTCCTCCCGGAAGGATTCGGTACTGGCCCCGCCCTTGGCGAAGTTGTGCACGGCAGCCCACGTGACGACGTGCGGAGGCAGCTGCGCTCCCCAGCCACTCATGGGGTATTCGTGCGTGGGGCAGTTGGCGACCGTGGAGTCTCCGGCGAGCAGGATTTTCATGATGTGCTTTCTGTTGGATGCACCGTTGACCTATCACTTGTGGTCCCTAAAACGCCGGCTTGGGGACCAGAAGTGACAGCGCAAGCGAGGGTGGGTCAGCCCTTGACGGAG
Source organism: Pseudarthrobacter sp. NPDC058329 (assembly GCF_042879835.1). Classification (NCBI taxonomy): domain Bacteria; kingdom Bacillati; phylum Actinomycetota; class Actinomycetes; order Micrococcales; family Micrococcaceae; genus Pseudarthrobacter; species Pseudarthrobacter sp. NPDC058329. The sequence continues at coordinate 17,240 of NZ_JBHVZR010000006.1, read as the reverse complement.
CCGATGAGCATGCCTTTGGCGAAGTGCTTCTGCAGGAACGGGTAGAAGATCAGGATGGGCAGGGTGGCCACCACGATTACCGCGAACTTGATGCCCTGTTCGGGCGGGATGTAGGCGGGGTCCACGTTGCCCGTGCCCAAAAGGTCGGACGCGGCGGTGACCTGGCGCAGGTACATCTGCAGGGTCCACTTGGAGTTGTCACTGAGGTAGAGCAGCGGCGACATAAAGTCGTTCCAGATCCCCACGGCGTAAAACAGGGCGAACGTGGCCAGGACGGGTTTGGACAGCGGGAGCAGGATCCGCCAGAGGATCCCGATCTCGGTGGCGCCGTCCATCTTGGCCGATTCCTCCAGCTCGGCGGGAAGTTCCTGGAAGAAGTTCTTGATGATGATCAGGCTAAACGGGTTGATCGCCGCCGGCAGGATCAGGGCCCAGTAGGAGTTCAGCAGGCCCAGGTCCTTCACCAGAAGGAAGGTGGGGATCATGCCGCCGGAGAACACCATGGCAAAAACCACCAGCGACATGATGACGTTCCGCCCCCGGAGCGTCTTCTTGGCCAGCGGGTAGGCCATGGTGACCGTGAAGGCGAGCTGGACCAGGGTGCCGACGGCCGTAACCAGGACGGTGGTCACCAGCGCCCGGATGAAGGCGGGCGTGGAGAAGATGTACTCGTAGGAGCCCAGGGTGAACTGCTCGGGCCAGACGAAGAACGCCCGCCGGGTGATTTCCGCTTCGTTGGCGAAGGACCCGGCAATCACGTAAATGAACGGCAGCAGGGTGATGATGCCGATCAGTGACAGGAAAACGTAGTTGGCGGCATCGAAGATCCGCCCGCCGGTGGTGTTGTGAATCTTCATTAGAACAGTCCGCTCTGGTTGAAGCGTTTGGCCAGGGCGTTGGTGCCGAAGATCAGCACGATGCCCACCAGGGATTTGAAGAGCCCGACGGCGGTGGAGTAGCTGTAGGCGCCCTGGGTGATGCCCACGAAGTACACGTAAGTGTCAAACACATCGGCCACGGACCGGTTCAGGGCGTTGGTCATCAGGTAGATCTGCTCGAAGCCGGTGTTGAGCATCTGCCCGATCGCCAGGATCAGCATCACGATGATGGTGGACCGGATCCCGGGCAGCGTGATGTGCCAGACCCGGCGGAAGCGGCCGGCGCCGTCTATGATCGCTGCCTCGTACTGGTCCTGGTCCACGGTGGCGAGTGCGGCGAGGAAGATGATGGTGCCCCAGCCGGTGTTCTTCCAGATTTCCTGCAGCACAATCAGGGGCCGGAACCAGTTCGGATCGGACAGGAAGTCGATGTTGGTGCCCAGCACCGAGTTCAGGAACAAAAACAGCGGGCCGAAATCCAGGGCGAAGAGCAGGAAACTCAGCGACGCCACGATGGTCCAGGACAGGAAGTGCGGGATGTACACGAGGGTCTGGACAGTGCGTTTGAGGATGCTCAGGCGCACCTCGTTCAGCAGCAGCGCCAGGACGATGGTGAGCGGAAACGCGATGCCCAGGTTCAGGAACGCCAGGATCAGGGTGTTGCCCAGCAGCCGGGGGAAGTCCGGGTTGGCGAAGAAGTCCTGGAAGTGCTGGAAACCCACCCACGGGCTGGCGTTGACGCCAAGGAACGGGACGTAGTCCTTGAAGGCGATACTGACCCCGTACATGGGTCCGTAGCGGAACACGGCAAAGTACACCACGCCGGGCAGTAGCAGCAGGTACAGCCACTTGTAGTGCGCGAAGTGGACGGAGAACCTGCCCCGCTTCCGGGGAACGGACGCAGGAGGCTGCACCCGTTCCCCGGCTTTGGGGTCAATGACAGGGGCTGTCATTTACTTGGTGTCCTGCCAGAGCTTGTTGATTTCTTCCTTGACCTTGTCGCCGCCGCTGGTGTTCCACAGCTTGATGGCGTCCTTCAGGCCCTGCTCGTCGATCTGGCCGGCGAGGTACTTAATCCGGGCGTCAGCCACGATGTTGTCCAGCTGCGCGCCCTTGGATACATAGGTGGCGGAGACGAAGGGCGCGGCGGGGTTGTAGACGGCGCTCTTGAGATCTTCGGCCATAACCTCGGTGCGCTTGTCGAAGACCTGCTGTTCGTAGTCGGTGGCCTGCTTGACCGGGTGGAAGGTGTTTCCGGCAACGTTCATGCCCAGCTGGGCGTAGCTCTTGATGTCCGTGTTGACTGCTTTGGCTTCTTCGGTCTCCGGCTTGATGGTGGCGGCTTTGCCGTCCTCCAGGGTGAAGTTCACGCCTTCGATTCCGTTGTTCATCAGCACGGCCACGTCTTTGCCGTTCATGGTGTTCAGGAACTCCAGTACGGTCTTCAGTTCAGCTTCGGTGCGGACGCTGGACTTGGGGATGGCCAGGAAGCCGGAGTAGCCGTCGGTGGGGTGGGCGTTCAGCTTGCCGTCCGGTCCTTCGAGGTTGCCTACGAAACCCACCTTGTTGTCGAAGCTGGCCGGATCTGCCTGCTTGAACAGGTTGATGAGGACGCTGACCCGGGAGTCGACATCGACAATGATGCCGCCCTTGCCGTTGAAGAACGGTTCGTTCCACTTGGTGCCGTCGAAGGTGGCGAAGTCCGGGTTGATGAGCTTTTCGTCCACCATCTTCTTGACGAAGCGGTTGGCTTCGAGGAATTCCTCGGTCTCGAAGCTCGGGATCAGCTTTCCGTCTTTTTCGGTCCAGCGGTTGCCGGCGCCGTACCAGGTCTCGATGAAGTCGTACGGGCTGTTGGTTCCGAGTGCGCCCCACTTGGGGATGGTGATGCCCCAGGTATCGTTCTGGCCGTTGCCGTCCGGGTCCTTTTCGGTGAATGCCTTGGCAACCTCGTACAGGTCCTCGGTGGTCTTGGGCGCCTCGAGTCCCAGCTTGTCCAGCCAGTCCTGGCGGAACATCACGGCGGCCCGCATGGGGGCGCGGCCGCGGTACACGCCGTAGACCTTGCCGTTGATGCTTGCGTTCTGCTGGATGTCCGGGAAGGTGGTCTTCAGGTTCGGATACTCAGCCAGCTTGTCCGTCAGGTCCCAGAACGCACCGGCTTCGGCATTCTTGACGAAGCCTGGCGTTTTGCCCTGGATGACCATCACGTGCGGGATTTCCGAGGAGGCCAGCGTGATATTGGTTTTGTCCTCGTATGAGGCGTTGGGAGCCCAGGTGATGTTGACGTCCTTGCCCGTCAGTTCCTCGAGCTTCTTCTGGACGGCGCCGTCCGCGGACGGCGGCTGCGCCTCGAGGAAAGGAGCCATGATGTTTACCGTCGTGATATCTGCGGACTGTGTTTCACCCCCGCCGCATGCCGTGAGGGTAAGGGCCGTCGCGGTGACGACGGCGGCGGCCAGGGAGATTTTCCTGCGGATCATTTGGTTCCTTTTCCACTTCTTCGGGGTTGGTTTCTCTGCGTCCAGGCAGCGTTGAGCCCGGGCAGCAGCAGGTCAGTTCTTGTTGGGTTGAGCAGGTGGGCATCCTGCGGTTCAGCCGCCTTTGAGTGCGGCCGGGGCGTCAGCCGTTCGCGGTTTCAAGTGCGCCGTGCAGCGGACGGCCGGTGCCGGCGGGTCTGCTGCCGGGGAGGGCAGAAGTCTGTTGTTGCTCCGCCAGCGCGGCCATGGCGTCATCGTTGGCAGTAAAGAAGCGGTCGCACAGCCAGCCGGTGAGGAAGAGCCAGGCTCCGATGCTGAAGAACGGGATCAGGCCCGGCACTGCACCGCTGGCGTACACCGCGGCTGCGGACACGAACAGCAGGATAACGGTGCCTGCGAGCTGCCGAAGGGCGAAGCGTGACGCCATCAGGAAGTACTGGGCCAGGGGAAGGCGGTACCTGGCGAACATGGGAAACAGGTAGCACACGGTGCCGGCCACAAAGATGGCTCCGACAAAGGTGGCCGCAGCAGCCAGCTGGGAGAGCAGGTCGCCCCTGCCGGCAAAGTAGTTCCAGTTCATGGCGAGGGCCACGGCCACTCCCATGATGGGCAAAGCCAGTGCATTGCCCAGGACGAAGTTGCGGAAGTACTCACGGGCAAAACCGGGCAGCAGGCGGGCAGTATCGCCGGTGGCCCTCTTTCGGACCAGGACCTGCGCGGCCGCGGTGGCTGGTCCCGCACCCAGGACGCCGAGGCCCAGGAGGGTGAAGGCGAGCCACAGCATGTTCAGGCAGGCGATCCACAGCAGGGTGTCAAAGAACGAGTATGCGCGGGCGCTCCATGACGACGTGGACATGGCACGGCTCCCTTCGGTTCTCCATCGTTGCAGAAACGGGACTTCAGTGGTCCCCGTCACGTAAGTAATCGGTTTCTCGAAATCTAGACCCCGTCCCGAGGGTAGGTCAAGCCATTTTTTGAATCGTTACATAACTGGACGCCGGGGACTGCGGTGGCGCACACTGAGAAGCGGAAAGCGCTTGCCCTCCTCGGCGGGCCGAGGAATACCCTGCCCTGTCCGGGCGGAATGGAGCACCATGGGAACGCCAGCCGGCACCGTCGCCGGGGCCCAGCCCCGAGACTCAAGCAACCCCGCACCTGCCGCCGCCCAGGCTGCCGCCCAGCCTCTCATGGAGCGCACCGAAGCGCCTGCAGCAAGGGTGGCGCTGGTAGGTGTCCACGGCTTCGGCACCCACCACCTGCGGAACCTGGAACGCCTGCAGGCCGCCAGCGTCGTACGCCTTGTTGCCGTTGCAGACCCCAATCCCCCGGCTCCCGGCTCAGTCCCGGCAACAGCCGCTGTCTTTCCGGGGCTGGCCGAACTGCTCGCCGAGACCAGCGGGCTGGATCTGATTATTGTCGCCACCCCCATCCAGACCCATGCCCCGCTGGGCCTGGCAGCACTGGCCACCGCCGCCGACCTTTACCTGGAAAAGCCGCCGGTCGCATCGCTCGCGGACTTCACCCGGCTTGGCGAAGCAGCGGCAGCCAACGGCCGGAGTGTCCAGATCGGCTTCCAGAGCCTGGGTTCCCACGCGCTGAAGGCCATCGAAAAGCTCCTCGCGGACGGAACCATCGGCACCTTGCAGGGCATCTCCGCCACCGGCCGCTGGGTCCGGGACCGGGCCTACTACAAGCGGTCCCGCTGGGCGGGCAAACGCACCATCGATGGCGTCGATGTTGTTGACGGCGTTGCCACCAACCCCCTGGCCCATGCGGTGGCAACAGCGCTGAGGATTGCCGGGGCACGTACCACGGCTGATATCGCATCCCTGGAAACCGAGCTGTACCGGGCCAACAGCATCGAGTCCGACGACACCTCGGTGATCCGGATCCGGACCAGCTCGGGGCTGCCCATCACGTGTGCCCTGACACTCTGTGCCAGCGAATCCGTGGAACCCTACGTGACCCTGCAGGGTTCCAAGGGCACTGCCATTTTCCACTACACCGAGGACCGCCTCACGGTGGAAACCGCCGCCGGCCGTTCTGAGGAAGCCTTCGGGCGGGACGACCTCACGGAGAACCTCCTGGACCACCGGACCGGCGGGGCTCCGCTCATCAGCCCGCTCCTGGACAGCGGCGCTTTTATGCTCGTCCTGGAAGCCATCCGCACCGCCCCGCTGCCGGCGCCCGTCGCTGAGGCGCACGTCCGCTGGCAGGGCACGGAAGATGCGGCGCACGCAGTGGTCGCCGGCATCGAGGAGGCCCTGGAACGGGCCGCCGGGCAGCATGCCACCTTCAGCGAACTCGGACTCCCCTGGGCCACCTCTGCCCCTCACGTCTTCAACCTGCCGGCGTCCTGAATGTCCGTGCACCAGCTGACCGGGCAGCTCTCCACCGTGAGTGTTGAAGGGCAGCTGCAGGCCACCACCCTGCAGACGGACGGCCTCTCCCCCTGTCTCACGGCCGGCCCGCGCCCTTCTTTCAGCTGGCAGCTCGGACAGCCCGAGGACTCGGATCCATTCCGGGCCCGCCAGACCGGCTACGAAATCGTGGTTGAGGACAACGCGGGGCGGCCGCTGTGGAGCTCAGGACGGATTGCTTCCAGCTCCCCCGCCTGTGCAGCCTATGCGGGACCAGCGCTCGACGACGACGCGGACTATGCGTGGCGGGTCCGGGTGTGGGACGCGGCAGGCCTGCCGGGCTCCTGGTCCGCGCCGCAGCAATTCAGCACCGGGCTCTCTGGCGCAGGCTGGGGAGCGGACTGGGTGCACCGCGCGCCGGGCGGCCGCGCTCCGCTGGAGGTCCTGGACTCCTCACTGCGGGTGGCCGGCACGCCCTTCCTGCCGATCCCCTGCCCACCGCTTCGCCATGTCCGGCTCCACGCCCGCGTCCGCCCGGTGATGGGCGCGGCCGGGATCATCCTTCGCAGTTCCGGTCCGGGAACCGGTCTGCTGCTGGAACTCAGTGCCGGCGGCGACGTAGTGCTGCGGCACGCCGCGGCGTGGGAAATTCCCGCGCCGTCCGCCCCCGCCACCGGGATCCTGGCCAGCGCGCAGGCACGCCCGGAGGGCAACTGGCGGGACCTGGACGTGACGGACGACGGCGCAACCATCACCGTTGCCGTGGACGGCGTCGAGCTCCTGGCGTGGAAGGAGCCAGCAGCTCCCGGCGGGCAGGGCCGGCTGGCCCTCCACCAGGGGCCCCGAAGCCAGGCCGAATATGCATCGCTCCGCGTCACTGACACCTCCGGCGGGAACCCCGCTGAGCCGTTCCTTGACCATCAGTTCGATGCCGGCGCGGACCTTGCCGCCGCCTATCTTGCGCACTGGGCCGGCACCACAGCCCACCGGCAGCCGGACGAGTGGACGCTGTTCAGCACCGCCATACGGCTCACCGGAATGGTGTCCCGGGCCCGTGTCTTTCTGGCGGCCAACCATCATGCCCAGGTTTCCCTGGCCGGCACCCATTGCCTCAGCACCACCTCCTTTGGCTATCCCGGCGAGGGATATTACGACGCCGCAGACGTCACGGGCCTCCTCTCCGGGGCTTTTTCGGACGCGACGGCTGCCGGAGCGGCACCGGGGCAGGACATTGAGGTGCCGTTGACCGCGCTGCTGCACTGGTACGGCCCGGGGCAGGGCCGCGCCGCGGGGCTCCCCGGCCTGCTGGTCCGCCTCAGCGTTGACTACACGGACGGACGGCGAGAGGTTTTCGCTTCCGGTCCGGACTGGCTGGCGGCGGAGGCACCCTACCGGCAGTCGGGCTACCGCAATGACGAGGGCGATCCCGTGGAGCACCTGGACGGGCTGGCCGCAGCGGCACTGCCCGCCGTCGAACAGATGCCGCCGGCCCTGAGTTACGGCAGCCACCCCTGCCCCGGGTTTCCCGCCCTGCATCCGCGCCGGACGCAGTTGGCGGAGGAGTTTGTGGCGCCGCAAACGTTCCTGACGGCCGACGACGGGACCCTCGTGGCGGACTTCGGCCAGGTCATTCCCGGCCGGCCCGAGGTGGACTTCCTGGACGGAGTGCCCGGCCGCACCGTGATGATCCGGGCCGGTTACGTCCTGGACTCCGTTGGCAGGGTGGACGCGGGCAAAACGGCGAGCCAGAACACCGACATGTCCTTCCCCTACACCCAGGCGGCGGGCCCGCAGCAGTACCGGGCCACGGTCCACCTGGGCTTCCGGTACCTGGAGCTGCCCGGGGTGGACGCGGCGGACCTGTCCCGGGTTGGCGCCGTGGTGGTCCACGGCCGGCACCCCGGCGAGGGAGGCTTCAGCAGCAGCGATGACACGCTGAACGCCGTGTTCCGGCTGCTGCGGGATTCGGCGCTCTACGGGGTGCAGGAGCAGTTCGTGGACACACCCACGCGGGAGAAGGGCCAGTTCCTTGCCGACGCCGTCAACATCTCCTATGCCACCATGTCCCTTTTCGGCGAGCATGCGTACACCGCCCAGGCACTGCGGGAGTTTGGCTGGTCCGCGGCCCGTTACTGGGCGGACGGCGACGACAAGGGCCGCTACAACGCCGTTTATCCCAACGGCGACGGAAAACGCGACATCCCCGATTTTTCCCTCATGGTCCCGGAGTGGGCCGAGGAGTACTACCGCCGCACCGGAGACCTCGCGTTGATGGCAGACCTGCTGCCGCACCTTCGCGACACGGCGGACTACGCGCTGCGGTACATTTCGGCGGAAGGCCCGACGGCGGGACTGGTCACCCGCTTGGGTGGCGGCTCCGGCCCCTACCTCCACGGCATCGTGGACTGGCCTGCGCCCGGCCGCTTCGGCTACGACATGGACTGCGCCGCCAAGACCACCGTCAACGCCCAGGCGTACTCCGCTCTCATCTCCACCTCCCGGCTCTGCGCCCTGGCCGGGCAGGAGGATTACGCCGTCGGGTATGCCCGGCAGGCGCGCACCCTCGCCGACGCCATCCGCACCCGCCTCCGCGTGGACGGCGTGATGGTGGATGGCCTCCATGGGGACGGGACACCGAGCCCCCACGCGTCGCAGCACGCAACGTCCTTCCCGCTGTCCCTGGGAATTACCGCCGCGGAGCACGCCCATGCTGATGCCCGGCGGATTGCTGCCATGGGCATGCGACAGGGGCCGCTGACGGTGCACCGGCTTGTCCGGGCGCTGCTGGCCCAGGGGCAGACCGATGCTGTCCTGGACCTCCTCACCAACAAGGACCAGCCCGGGTGGGCACGGCTCCTGGACCGCGGCGCCACCTTCACCTGGGAGGCCTGGGACCTGGCCGAGGGCTCGGACTACAGCCAGTCGCATGCCTGGTCGGCCTCCGTGGTCAAGGAAATCCTCGAACACCTGCTCGGCGTCCGCTACGCCTCGGCCGGCGGCCTGGAACTCCTGGTCGAACCGCCGCTATGCCGGCTGGAACATGCCCGTGGAACAGTTCCCGCGGGCAGTGGCAGCGTGGAGGTCAGCTGGAACCGGACCGCCGCCCGGGTGCAGCTGGAGTGCACCGTGCCCGCCGGAGCCACCGCGGTGGTCCGCCTGCCCGCCGGCAGTTACCGGATCCAAGGCCCCACGGCGGAGGCCGCCGTCGAGCCTATCAGTACGGAAAGTGCAGCGACAGCGGGCATGACTCCCGACGGCGGCACGGCCGGCAGGGGGCAAAAGGTGGACTTCCGGATCCACGCCGGCGCCTGGACATTCACGCCGGCGGCGGACCCTTCACCCCTGCAAACCAGGTAGCAGCAAGTATGGTTTGAACCCTCAAAACGACATCCAGTGCTACTCAGTTGGGAGAGGTCAGGCGGGTTGGCTCCTGCGGGAGTTCCGCCACAGCAGGGCACCGATCACCACGGCGGACAGCATGCCAAGCCCGCCGGTGGCCACTAGCCCCAGCCGCACGCCAAACTGCTCCGTCAGCCAGCCGGCCAGCAGCCCGCCGAGGGCGTGGCCTCCCAGCAGCAAGGGAAGGTAGAGGGCCATAACCCGGCCGCGGATCTCCGGGCCGGCCTCCAGCTGCACGGCCGTGGCTGCGCTGGTCAGGAACAGCAGGGTCATCAGGCCCACCACCACCAGCATCACCATGAACAGGATGAGGCTGGGCATGAGGGCCGCAACCAGCTGGGAGAGCCCAAAGAGGCCTGCCGCCAGTACGATCCCCTTCCGGCCCAGGCTCCGCAGGCGGGCGGCGAGCAACGCACCGGCAAGGGCCCCAATGGCACTCACGGTGTTGAACAGGCCGAACCCTTCAACTCCGTTGTGCCACACACGTTCCGCAAAGGCTGCCAGCACCACCGGCCCGTTCATCCCGAACATCCCCAGCAGCCCGGCCAGGGCAATGATCAGCAGCAGGGAAGGCCGGTCCTTGACGTAGCGGAACCCGGCCAGGAGCTGGCCCCGCCCGCGCGCCGCGGGAATACCCGGGTGCAATTCGGCCGGACGGATGGCGGCGATCAGGCACAGCACCAACAGGCCCAGCAGTGAGTTGGCGGCAAACGCTGCGGCCGAGCCGACGTGCGCGATCACTATTCCAGCCAGGGCCGGTCCTGCCATCGCGCCGAGTTGGCCGATCGCGTTGTTGATTCCGATGGCGGGCCTGAGCGCAGCGTCACCCACAACCTCATTGACGAACACTGTCATGGCGGGCTGGTTGATGGCTGAGGTCACGCCGAGGGCCACGCAACTGGCATAAACGGCCCACACGGTGATGGTTCCGCTCGCGGCCCACGCAGCCAAACCCAGGGCGAGGAAAGCAATGACCGACTGGCAGACCAGCATGATGCGGCGCTTTGGAAACATGTCCACCAGCAGGCCGCTGAGTGGGCCAACGATCAGCATCGGAAGGAACTGCAGGGCAACCGCCACCCCCACGGCGGCGGGGCTGCCGGTCAGCTGCAGCACCAGCCAGTCCTGGGCGAGCCGCTGCATCCACACCCCCACGCTGCCGGTGAATACCAGGACCAGGAAGAGCCGGTAGTTGCGCTGTTTCAGGGGCTGGTACCACGCCGGCTGGTTCTTCGGGGAACGGAGGGACTGTTCGGAACGCTGGCGGTCGGAAGACACGTCGGACTCAACTCACATTAGTGACGGGCAGAACCAGGAAAACAGGTGGTGCTTCAGGCGCGGGTGGAGCGAAGTTTGACTGCTGCGGCGGCGAGGATCAGGGTGCCGGGGACCACCACGAAGAGCGCCGCGAGCATCCAGACGAACACCACGGCCCCGAAGAGCGCGGCGGCCAGCAGGAGGGATCCGGTCCAGTCTTTGAGGGAGAGCGCCTGGCCGGTCTCGAGTGCGGAGCGCCAGGCCGCGTTGCCGGTTTTGGCGTCGGCGCCGGTGTGGGCGCCGGCGTAGTCGGACCAGGCGGCGGTGGTGCGCAGGAGCAGGATGGCTCCCGCGGCGGCGAGGATCAGGGTGGCCGGCAGGACCACTTCCCGCCCCGGAAGCTGCCCCACCCAAGCGAGCAAAAGGTTAAGGACAATCACGACGGCGGCTGCCGCCGTCGTGATGCCAAGCTTCCAGCTGCCGGGCAGGGCAGCCTTGAAGGTGCCCCAGAGGCCGCGAACGGAATCGTCGCGGCCGGCGAGGTGCCGTTCCAGGTGGGCGGTCCCCGCCGCATAGGCGGCAGGGATCGTCACCAAAGGGATGGACAGCACCAGCACCAGCACCCCTGCCAGGAGGGTCTCGGAGAACAGCGCGAAGCGGTTCACCGGGACGGGTTCATGGTGGTTGGGGGCGGGTGTGGTGCTGTCCATGATGCTCATTTTCTGTTGTGTTCTTCCGTCAGCCTTTGAGGCCCTGGGTGGAGACGCCTTCGACGATGTAGCGCTGGAAGACCAGGAAGAAGATCAGGACCGGGAGCAGGGCCAGGACGGACATGGCAATCATGGCGCCGTAGTCCGAGCTCTGGGTCTGGTCCACGAAGAGCCGCAGCGCCAGCGGCAGCGGGTACTTGTCCGGGGTGTTCAGGTAGAGCAGCGGGCCCAGGAAGTCGTTCCAGCTCCAGATGAAGGAGAAGATCGAGGTGGAGATCAGCGCCGGTTTCATCAGCGGGAGCATGATGGAGGTGAAGATCCGGACGTGCCCGGCGCCGTCGATCCTTGCCGCCTCATCCAGTTCACCGGGGAGGTTGCGCATGAACTGGACCATCAGGAACACAAAGAACGCGTCGGCGGCGAGGAATTTGCCGATCAACAGCGGCACGTAGGTGTCGATGAGGCCGAGCTGCTGGAACACGATGTACTGCGGGATGATCACCACGTGGAACGGCAGCAGCAGGGTGGCGATCATCATGCCGAAGAAAATGCTACGGCCGGGGAACTTGATCCTGGCGAACGCGTAGGCGGAGACGGACGCGGACAGGATGGTGCCCACCACGGCGCCGATGGCCAGGACCAGCGAGTTGGTGAAGAACTGCAGGGTGGATACCCCGCCGATGCCCTCCATGGCCGTGACGAAGTTGTCCAGGCTGAAGTTGGCCGACCACAGCGAGGTGTTCCCGCCGCCGATCTCGGAGTTCGGCTTGAACGAGGAGGCGATCATCCACAGGCCCGGGTACAGGACCACTGCCGTCAGGGCGAGGGCAACAATGTGGAAGAGGGTGCTCTTCGCCCGCTTGGCCCCGACCGATTCGGACTTGGGGTTGTAGTGGGGCACCTGGGCGTCCATGGTGGACTGGGGGGTTGCTGTGGTTGTCATTTTGCGTCTCCGCTGTAGTGGACCCAGCCTTTGGAGGTCTTGAAGATGACCAGGGTGAGGATGCCCACGACGATCAGGAGCAGCCAAGCCATGGCCGAGGCGTAGCCCATCCGGAAGTCGCTGAAGCCCCGCAGGTAGAGGTAGAGGGTGTAGAAGAGGGTGGAGCCGGCCGGGCCGCCTTCACCGTTGGAGATGATGTAGGCCGAGCTGAAGATCTGGAACGCGTGAATGGTTTCCATCAGCAGGTTGAAGAAGACCACCGGAGAGAGCATGGGCCAGGTGATGTTGAAGAACTTCCGCACCGGGCCGGCACCGTCCATGGACGCCGCCTCGTAAAGGTCTGCCGGGATCTGCTTCAGGCCGGCCAGGAAGATCACCATCGGGGCGCCGAACTGCCAAACCGTCAGCAGGATGAACATCGGCATGGTCATGGACGGGTTGCCCACCCAGCCGCCGAGGTTGATGCCGAAGAGCGACAGGCCCTGGTCCACCGGGCCGGAATCGCCGAACATGGCCTTCCAGACGATCGCGATGGACACTGACGCGCCGATCAGGGAGGGTGCGTAGAACGCGGAGCGGTAGAAACCCTGGCCGCGGCGTGCGCTGTTCAGCAGCATTGCCACCGCCAGGGCGGCGGCGAGCTTGAGCGGGGTACCGAAGACCACGTAGCCCACGGTCACCCCCACCGACTGCAGGAACCGCTCGTCCTGGAACATGGTGGTGTAGTTGTCCAGGCCGATCCACTTGGGCGGATCGAACAGGTTGTAGTTGGTGAAGGACAGGTACAGCGAGGAAATCATCGGACCCAAGGTCAGGATGATGAATCCCAGCAGCCAGGGCAGCAGGAAGGTGTAGCCGGCGCGGGCGTCCCCCCCACGCTGCCGCGACTTGCGCGGCAGCGTGGAGTCGGACTGCGCCGAACGCCTGCTCGTTGTTGGGCTTTGAGTCACGAGTTCAATCCGTCAGTTGGGCCTGAATCAGGCGTTCTGCTTGATGAGGTCTTCGGCTTCCTTGAACCATGCGTCGGCTGCGCCGTCGATGGTCAGCTTGCCGTAGTTCAGGTCGGAGGCAACCCGCTTGAAGGAAGCCTCGAGGGTACCGAAACCCACGATGGGCGGCTCGGGAGCGTCCTTGAGGTACTGCTCGATGGACTTCTCGTAGTCCACCACGAGTTTGTCCGTGCCTTCGAAGGTGGTGCCGTCACGCTGGGTCTTGGAGGCCGGGACGCCGCGGGAGGTCTTGAAAATCTGGCCCACCTCGGGGTCGTTGACCATAAAGTCGATGAAGCGGGCAGCGGCGTCCTTGAACTTGGTCTTGGCACTGGCCACCATCAGCATGGACGGCTTGAGGAACAGGCCCAGGTTGTCAGGGTCGTCAGAGGGGACCGGCACGAGTTTGAGCTCCTTCGCGCCGCTGTCCGCAAGGTAGCCAGCCATGAAGTTGTCCCAGGTGACTTCGGTCGCGGTGACATTGGAACCGAATGGTGACTTGGGGGCAAGCTGGGTGACGCGCTCTTCGGTGATGATGGCGGGGGTGCCGCGCAGGCCAGCGGTGAGGTTCCACCACTTCTTCATGTCGTCTTTGCTGAAACCGAGCTTGCCGTCCTCGGTGAAGGCCTCGATGTTGTTCTGGCGGAGCCAGATGTTGAACATCCACCACACTCCGGTGTAGTCGGTTGAACCGAAGAGTGCGCTGTTGCTCTTGGTGCCCACCTCGGTCAGGAAGTCGTTGAACTCCTTGTAGGTCCACTTTCCGGTCGGCTCGGCAATGCCCAGGGAAGCCAGCTTGGCAGGATCGTAATAGACGGCGAAGGCGTTGGTGCTGGTAGGGATGCCGTAGGTCTTGCCCCTGATCTGGCCCGAGGGCAGGAGGGACTTCTCAAAGGCATCGGTGTTGATGTTGACGGTGCCCAGGTCCAGGAGCTGGTTGCGCTGGCCGTAATCGCGGAGGTAGGAGAGGTCCCACTGCATAACGTCCGGCAGGCCGCCGCCGGCGGCCTCGGTGGCACGCTTCTGCCAGTAGCCTGCGAAGTCGGTGAAGTTGCCGTTGACCTTGATGTCCGGGTTCTTCGACTCAAACAGGGCAATCGCCTTGCGGGTGCGCTCAGCGCGGTCGTCGTTGCCCCACCAGGTGTAGTTGATGGTGACAGGGTTTTCCGCGGAGCCCGTCTCTCCGGCGCTCGTGCCGGAGCCCGTTCCACAGGCCGCCAGTGCTGCGGCAGATGCGGTTCCTACGGCTACGGTGGTGAGGAAATGCCTTCTGTTGATCATGGGAGCCTCCTTGCTCGATGTGTGCAATCCCGTCGCCCAAATCTACAACGTGAGTAGTGAGCTGGCTTACACGGCTTCTGAAACGATACAATATCCGCAATCCCGGAAATGGGCAAGCGTTTTCCAAAGATCTGGTTTTCGGGCCTATTCCATCCTCCAAGCAGACATAGGAGTCCCATGACTTTGCAGGAAACCTCCAGCCCGGCCAGCGTCTGGAACAACATCGAAGGTATCGCCTATGGGGGCGACTATAACCCGGAACAGTGGCCGGTCAGCGTCCGGCTGGAGGATCTGGAACTTATGAAGGAAGCGGGCGTGAGCTTCCTCAGTGTGGGGATTTTCTCCTGGGCGCTGTTGGAACCGGAAGAGGGCAAGTACGATTTCGGCTGGCTGGACGAGGTGATGGACAACCTCGCCGGAATCGGCGTCATGGTTGCCCTGGCCACTGCCACGGCCGCTCCCCCGGCGTGGCTGGTACGCAAGCATCCGGAAATCCTGCCCGTCACGGCGGACGGAACCGTGCTGGGACCGGGCTCCCGGCGGCACTACTCGCCGTCGTCGGCCATTTACCGCCGCTACGCCACCGGCATCACGCGTGTGCTGGCCGAGCGTTACAAAAATCATCCGGCCCTGGCGCTCTGGCACGTGGACAATGAACTGGGCTGCCACGTCTCCGAGTTTTACGGCGAGGAGGACGCTGCGGCTTTCCGGACGTGGCTGGAGCGCCGGTACGGGAACATCGGCGTGCTCAACGCGGCCTGGGGTACGGCATTCTGGTCCCAGAACTACGGCTCGTTCGAGGAGATCCTGCCACCCGCCGTCGCGCCGTCCACCCTGAACCCCGGCCAGCAGCTGGACTTCCAGCGCTTCAATTCCTGGGCGCTCATGGACTACTACCGCGAACTCGTTGCCGTCCTGCGCGAGGTCACACCCGGGGTCCCCTGCACCACCAACCTGATGGCATCCAGCGCCACGAAGTCCATGGACTACTTTGATTGGGCCAAGGACCTGGACGTCATTGCCAACGACCACTACCTCGTGGCCGCCGATCCGGAGCGGCAGATCGAACTCGCGTTCAGCGCGGACCTCACCCGTGGCATTGCGGGAGGTGCCCCTTGGATCCTGATGGAACATTCGACGTCGGCCGTCAACTGGCAGCCGCGCAACCAGCCGAAAATGCCGGGTGAGATGCTGCGCAACTCGCTGGCTCATGTAGCGCGCGGCGCGGACGCCGTGATGTTCTTCCAGTGGCGGCAGAGCTTTGCCGGCTCGGAGAAGTTCCACTCGGCCATGGTGCCGCACGGCGGGCGCGATACCCGCGTGTGGCGCGAGGTGGTGGACCTCGGCTCCGCCCTCAAGCAACTGGCCCCGGTGCGCGGTTCGCGGGTGGAATCGCGTGTTGCCATAGTGTTCGACTACGAGGCCTGGTGGGCAAGCGAAATCGATTCCAAGCCGAGCCAGGACGTGAAGTACCTGGACGTGTTGCGGGCCTTCCACCGGTCCCTGTTCCTGCGGGGGGTGTCCGTGGATATGGTGCATCCGTCGGCCTCGCTTGAAGGTTACGACCTGGTCCTGGTGTGCACCCTCTACTCAGTCACCGATGAGGCCGCCGCGAATGTTTCAGCTGCTGCTTCTGCCGGCGCAACCGTCCTGGTGAGCTACTTCAGCGGGATTGTGGACGGGAAGGACCACGTGCGGCTGGGTGGCTACCCGGGCGCATTCCGCGAGCTGCTGGGCGTGCGCGTCGAGGAATTCCACCCGCTGCTTGCCGGCGGCCAGCTGAAACTGAGCGACGGCGGTGTCTCTTCTACCTGGAGCGAGCACGTCCACCTTGCCGGCGCCGAAGCGGTCCAGACCTTCACGGAGTACCCGCTGGAGGGCGTGCCCTCGCTGACCCGGCGTACCGTGGGCTCCGGCGCGGCGTGGTACCTTGCCACGTTCCCGGACCGGGACGGGATCGAGTCGCTCGTGGACCGGCTGCTGGAGGAGTCCGGCGTTGCGCCCGTTGCAGCGGCCGACCCGGGAGTGGAGCTGACGCGACGGCGTTCCGACGACGGCCGCAGCTTCCTGTTCGCCATCAACCACACCCGTTCTTCCGGCGCTGTCCAGGCATCCGGCGTGGACCTGCTGTCCGGCCAGCGCTTTGACGGGGTTGTGCCAGCCGGCAGTGTTGCGGTGATTGCGGAGGACTGACAGCTCCTTGCAGGCCCCGGCCTCGGGTTCCAGCCCGCGGCCCGGGGCGCGCTTTTTTTCTGCTCTCTCAAGGGCGGACGCAGTTTTCCACATAGCGTTCTTGGCGGGCAGGAATGTCAGTGGTCTTTGGCAGAGTTGTCCTATGGTGGCCATGGGGGATCAGCTTGCGCAGTTCGGCGGTTCGACCGCCGTGCTGACGCGGGCTGGTGGCAGTCCCTCGTGTGATCCTCAGGCGTACGACGACGACGCTGGTCATAGTCTGACCGGTCACCTTCGCGTCATTCCCGGCACGGTCTCCACTGACGCTGCTGGGCCGGACGATGCTGGGACGGATGACGCTGGGCCCCAAGCCCCGGCCACCGTGGCGACCCACGTTGCTGAGCCGCTCGCCCCGGCCACCGTGCCGGGTCCTGACGCGCCGCTGAGCCTGACGGAAATTAATAGGCTGCTGGTTGCTGCCGCCGCTGCCGCGCCCGCGATGCTCGCCGCGGCCGACTATGTCGAGGCCGCCAATTTCGCCGGCACCGTGGAGGAGGCGTCCCGGTCCATGGAGTACCTGCAGGTCCTCGCCGCCGGTACCGTAGACCGCACCCGAAACCAGGCCATTGCCGCCGCGGACGCCGCACGGGCTGGCCGGTCCCGGACGGGCAAGGGCTGGGTCACCGGCTGGGACAACGGCGTGGAAACCCTGAACGAAACAGACGCCGCCTGGCCCGAGGGCCCGGCAGGCAAGGGTTCAGCCACTGACCG